>VGRY01000094.1 GCA_016875195.1 Deltaproteobacteria bacterium | reverse complement strand
TGGCCTGGTGAAACTGTATGCGGCAACGGAGATGTATGCTATTCTTACTCAACAACACTATCCTCATCCTATGCAATCTGGCCCCTGACCTTTGCCCCCTGTGTCAAGTGTGGCTAAAGACCAGCCCTCAAGGGGGGGAGGGTTAGGGAGGGGGTGATGTCAACTTATTTAATGCGTTTGTATTAGTGAAAGAAGGATAATACGTTGAAAAAGGATTCTCAAGAAGGACCTGGATATGAGCAGGACCTCATATCAAAGAAAATGTGCAGAACAATAAACCGAATCATGGGAGGAAATCTTATTGAACCGGCGCTACAGAAAAGATCACGGCGCTCCAGAACGAATGAGAGGTGATTTGGATCAGGAGATTTCTTTTCCAGAGGTAGAGAAGGCCCCAGAAACTTCCCGCCACGAAGGCAGCCAGGATGAGTAAAAGATTCCCCGAAAAGAGATGAACTCCCGCATAAACGACGGTGGTGATCAGAAAGCCACCCGTCCTTCCCCACCTTGTCATGAGACGATCCTGGAGAAACCCTCGCCAGAAAATTTCCTCTCCTGGTCCGGTAATAAAGAAAAGAAGGAGAAAGATAAGGACCTTGGAGGTTCCCTCTCCCAGGGCATAAATCCCTCCGACCTGTGCTTTTGCTCCGGGTAGAATATAGGGAGCAAGTTTATCCCCAACAAAAAAGATAAAGTAAAGAACGGCTGCTGAGAGAAATCCAATGACGAACGAACGGACCTGGAAAGTAATTTTGGGTCTCTGCCAGAAGAGAGAATAGAGGGTCACCCCTATCACCGAAAGACCGATTTTGATCCAGAAATTTCCCCCCGCCCATCCGAAGGTGATCGCCCAGCCGAGGATCGCTAAAATGAAGGCTCCCAAAATCATAAGGGTATCACTCTGTTCAGAATGAAGGCAACAATGAGAAGAAGGCCGAAAAAGGTATTCAGTTGAGCGGTAATGGCATCGGCTGCCTCCGGGACTTTTTTCATGAATCCTTTCAGAAGAGAAATCGCTTTGGGGAGCGAAAGGAGAACCAGCAGCCCCCAGGGGGTCAATATCCCGGCCAAAACCAATCCGATCACATAAAGATAAGCCAACAGGATGCAGCCGCCATAGAGAAAGATGGATCGCCGGCTTCCGAGCAGGATTCCAATCGTCTTGATCCCCTGACGGGAATCATAATTAATGTC
Source organism: Deltaproteobacteria bacterium (assembly GCA_016875195.1). Taxonomy (GTDB): domain Bacteria; phylum Desulfobacterota; class BSN033; order BSN033; family UBA1163; genus RBG-16-49-23. The sequence continues at coordinate 7,660 of VGRY01000094.1, read as the reverse complement.
GCGAATGTTGTTGGCCAGAAGAACCATTCCAACGAGAATCCCGAAGGGGATGGAAAGGAAGAGCGCTTTCAGGGAAAGGGCCTGCCGCTGAACAGCGTACGCTCCCTCAAACATCAAGGGCCCCCACATGAGAAAAACGAGAAATTCTCCCCAGGCTTTGTACTTGAATTTGACCGGGCCTGCCGTATAAAAGACGCAGGCCAGAAATCCTACCACACCGATCCAGAACACAAGCATGGAACGCCCAAAGGAGAGAATCAATCCGATCAGAACCGTGATGATGTTTAGAACAACCGCCTGGGCAAGAAGCTGGGCAGGAGTGAACAATCCCGAAAGAATCGGTTGAGGACGGTAGCGAGCGGTCGGAGAATCAGGCTGGTCCACCTTATAACGTGTGTCAAAATAATCGTTGTATACGTTTGCCGTTGCATGAAAACAGACGATTCCGATGCAGACCAGGCCATACCATCCCCAAAGAATAGACCCCTCTTCAGCCGCAATCAGCGTCCCTATGGATACAGAAATCAAGGACATGGTGAACGACCAGGGACGGGTAGCAATAAAATAGTCCTTCATCCTGCGTATAAAGCTCTTTTCTCCCTCTTTCATAAGGCCAGTATAAAAGAAAGCTGACTCTCTGGCAAGAGAAATACCAATTCAGGAAGTAAACCTTAACATTGCCTTTTAATGGGTGCAAAACATTCAGTCAAAACGGACATGGGTGAACCGTTCGTAAAGGCTTCGGGGCGAACCTTTTAGCGAATAAGCACACGCATCCCAAGTCCTTGCCGGAGTTCACCTCAGGTGAGGTCGACCGTTTCCCCTAACATGTCAACTTAATCGCCGTCAGAAGCCTTGAAGAGCGGTTTACCCGTGGCCGTTTTTGCAACTGCAAGTTAAATTTGTTTGACATGGTTTTTGTTCTGTGTATTATAGTAATTTCATGGGCCATGAAAAACCTTCTATTGGAAAATGTGGAATACAAAATGGGTGAATATGTCTGGAGCATGAACCGTGCTGACCCTGAGGCTGTTTCGTTCTTCAATGCCTTCCTTGCCAGATTTATTTCCTGACACCCGATAACGATCTTTCCCCTTTGATACGTGGAGGTGTTCCATTGCTACATCTGAAAGAGGTACAACTGCTCGCTGATCGATATCCGACTAAAGATCACTACCCCTTCCATCTGGACGTTCTCCGGCAAACTCAGAGCATCCGGTTTTCTTCGCCCGTCACTTTTTTCGTCGGAGAAAACGGCTCGGGGAAATCGACTCTCCTGGAAGCCATTGCACGGCGATGTAACATCCATATCTGGAGCGGCGTTGAGAACACCCGGGTTCACCCGAATCCCTACGAGAAGACATTGTTTCTTTATCTTGAAGCCAAATGGGCGGATGGCACGATCCCCGGTTCTTTTTTCTCTTCTCAGATCTTCCGTAACTTTGCCCAACTGGTTGAAATGTGGGAAGCGGATAACCCAGGCCAGATCGATTATTTCGGGGGAAAATCCTTATTAACCCAGTCTCACGGCCAATCCCTGATGTCCTACTTCAAATCCCGGTACAAGATCAAAGGGCTCTATCTCATGGATGAGCCGGAAACAGCGCTTTCACCCAAAAGCCAACTGCAGCTTCTCCATCTCCTCCAAAAGATGAGTGGCCTTGGGCATGCCCAGTTTATCATTGCCACCCATTCCCCCATTCTCTTAGCCTGCTCCGGAGCTACGATATATAGTTTTGACCATACTCTGTTGAAAGAAATCAAATACGAAGAGACAGACCACTACCAGATCTACAAAGCCTTCATGGAGAACCCTAAAAGGCTCCTCCTGGAGAGTAGTAGCTGAGATCAAATCAACCTTTAATAAAGATCCAGTGATAAACATCCAACAAAAAATCATTAAATGAGGTGATCCTATGAAATCTGAAAGCCAACTTCTGATCGGAAAGGTGGTCTGGGTAACAGGGTCATCACGAGGCATCGGACGGGTTATTGCCACGCACCTATCCAGCCTGGGTGCCACGATGGTGATTCACGGCACAACCCCTCATTCTACTCGGGCCTTTAATGAAGCGGAGTCACTTGAAGCAGTGGCGCAAGCCATCACCTCTGCGCATGGAGTAAAAGTGCTCACGGTCCATGGTGATCTTGCTGATGAGAACAGGGTTAAGGAAATGGCTGAGAAGATCAGGACTTCCTTTGGCCGGATCGACATCCTTGTGAACTGTGCTGGAGGTGATATCGGAGCCCAGGGAACCGATGGCCCCATGGGTGGAAAGCCTCCGAAAAATGACGCCGTCTTTATTTCATTTGAAGATATTAAGGCCGTTCTCGACCGAAACTTGATGACCTGTATTTTGGTCTGTCGCGAGGTTGCTCCAGAAATGATGGAGCGCCGGACAGGGAGAATCATCAACATCGGTAGCATTGCTGGCCTTCAAGGGATCCACCAATCGGCCATCTATGGTACGGCCAAGGCCGCTGTCCATGAATATTCGCGTTGTTTGGCGAGAATGCTGCAGCCTTTCAATGTTACCGTGAATGTCATTGCCCCCGGAGATATTGTGACGCCACGATTCGTTGCCAGCCGGCCTATCGATCAAGATAAAATGGTGGAGAAGGGAACTCTGGAGCGATATGGGAGGCCAATGGAGGTGGCCAGAGCTGTAGCATTTTTAGCTTCTGAGGAAGCTTCTTTTATTAGCGGACAGGTGCTTCGCGTCGACGGGGGCAAACAGTGCTGGCCCGCCTGAGAGGAAAAATTTATTTTCTTCTGCTAACCTTCCACAAAATCCTTCAGTGTTCGGGCACAAACAAAGGAATATACAAAATGGACGAGAGATCAGGTGGTCTGCCCTCGACTCTTTCTCGCCCAGGCTTCGTATTTCGCCGCAATCTCCAGATACTGTGTCACACTCACAATCGGTTTACTGATCTCTTCTAAAAGAGTGGGGTCCGCTTTTCCATGGAGGGCAAGCATCTTCCCTGCCCGTTGAATCATCTCCAGGCGAGGCTCAAGGAGTTGCGGTGCCATCTGCAGGGCTATGGAGCCGGGGATGCTGATTTCTCCGATCGATTCGCAACCGAAGTTCGATGCCTGGGCTCTGAATGTCATGATCAGGGGCTGAAAATTTTCCATCTCCGGAAACCCCGACGTTGAGACGAGGAAGAATTTTGAGGGCATGGCCCAGCTGTAGGGATGTCTCACCCGGTTGGCAGAATCGACCCGCAAAAATGGTTCCATCCCGCAGATGCAGCGGTCCGTCACAGTCTTCATCTGGGCGCTCATGCTATCTGTATAGACGGGCGTCCCCATCACAAAGAGATCCGATTCTTTCAGAACCGGATAGATCTGATCCATATCATCCCGCTGAGCACATTGACCGGGTGTTTTATGCATACACGTAAGGCACGCCCGGCAGTAGGAGATATTCATTTCATTGAGCTGGAAATCTTTTACAATCGCCCCTCCCTCTACAAGCCCCTTCAAGAGCGAATCCATCAATTTCCATGTTACGCCTTTCTTCCCCCTCGCGCTTCCATTCAATGCGATGACTCTCATGGTTTCTCCTTAAGAAAAATCTTTTATGCTTTCTCGAACTCACCCTATCACAACCCACAGAGGGTTGCAAACGCAATGGTGGCGTTATGGTTTGTAATAGTTATGGGAAATTCGAAAAATCATAACACCTAAACCTACTCTTCGATCTCTGCAAAAGCCCGGACCGGAAAAGAGGCGCCTCGCACGATCCTCAGCGGAACCGCATAGAATCTGAATCCGGTTTGAGGGAGAGCCGACAGGTTACAGAGATGTTCGACGATGAGAATATTTGAGGCAAGGAGCCTTGTGTGAACCGGTCGGGAGGGATCCATGGTATCATCCACATTCCAGAAATCGACTCCAACCAAATTTGCCTTTGAATGGATGAGAAGATCGATGGTATCTGCTGATAGATATGGACCAGGTTCCCAGTAGCTCTCCGTTCCCCATCTCTTGTCCCATCCAGTTCGGATGAGGACTGCCTTCCTTTCCAATCCCTTTGCTTCGCCATGGATGGTCACTGAGCGGTCAGGAGAAACGGCCCCATCGAAGACGACCCCTGGAACTCCAGCAACCCTTTCAAGGGGAATTTGACTCAGATCCAAACCGTTCCTGTAGCGATGAAAAGGGCTGTCGAGGTAGGTGCCAACATTACAGACCATCTCCACTTGTCCGAGATAGAATTCCGCCTGATCTTGGTAGCGGGATCGCGACTCTTGATGGTCCAGAAAGGCGCTGATCTTCGGAGAAGGCAGACCAGGATAAGCCATCATCCCGTCTTCGATGACATGGTTCAGTTCGATAAAATGTTTCATCACCATCACCTCTCTTCTAATGAGATGGGATAACCGATCCTATTCGGCATAGCCAATATTGTCAAGCCGGTATTTGACAGGAGAAATCGAAATTTGTTAATTTGAGCTTGTTGATTAATCTTCGCATAAGGAGGGGATGGGTATGAAAAAAGATGGAAAGAAGGGATTGAGCAGGAGAGATTTTTTAAAGAAGACAGCCTTGGGAACAGCAGCCCTTGGGATGGCTGGTTTGACAGGTAAAACAGTCTTTTCCCAGGCCAAACCACCCATCAAGATCGGGGTTTCCATCTCACTGACCGGATCCATGGCCCGTGAAGGAGAACTGGAGGTCGGAGGATATAAGCTCTGGGGAAAGATCATCAACGAGAGGGGCTGCACTTTTGGTGAGGTGGAAAAATTGGGTTGTCCTGGTCCTGGCCTTCTTGGGAGGCAGGTGGAGTTCGTCGTCTACGATGATAAGAGCGATGCCAGTGAGTCCAATAAAATGGTCCGGAAATTGATCGTCTCGGATAAGGTAGACCTGATTTTGGGTCCCTATGGTAGCCCGGCCTCCAATGCCATCGCGCCATTGGCAGAGGAGTATCGAATTCCCATTATCACTCCATTAGCCAATGCACCGGTCATCTGGGAAGGTAAGAAACGGGAATGGTTTGTCGGTGTCCTTCCGCCTGCATGGAAAAATCTCTACGGATGTCTCATGACCGGCAAGGAGAAAGGGGCAAAGACGGTCGCCTTCATCTACTCGGATACCCCTTTTCCCATTGGCGCCTCAAGGCCTCTGATTGCAAAAGCGAAAGAGATGGGGATGGAAGTCGTCCTCGATGAAGCCTATCCCAAAGAGACGGCAGATTGGGAACCCATCATGTCAAAGGCATGGTCCAAGAAACCTGATTTGATCATGGGAGGAGGTTATCTTCCTGATTCGATTGGAATGATGAAGGCGGCCAAGGCTGTCAATGCAACCCCAAAACTCTTCGGGTTCCTGGTAGGACCGGCTATTGCGGACTTTGCTAACTCACTCAAAGGGGATGCCACCTATGTGACAGGTGAAACCTTTTGGGAACCTTTTGTGAAGACACCCGGAAATCTCGAATTCTACAGGGCCTATCTGAAGGAATACAACAAAGAGCCTTCCTATCATGCAGCCGCCGGTTTTGCTGCCGGCCAGATCCTGGAAAGGGCTGTCAAGGAGGTTGGAAACATTGAGGATAAGAAGGCATTGAGAGATAAACTCTATTCGATCAAGACCGTGACCATCTTTGGAGAATACGAAGTCAATCCCCTTGGCCATCCTGACTCAGGCTGGCAGGTGGGTAAGGCAACAAACCTCATTCAATGGCAGAAGGCAGATCCGAAAAAACTTCTTCCCAATCAGGTAGCCATCCAGGGAATGGTGAAACAGATCGTCTATCCAAAAGATGTTAAAACCGCTGATGTCGTCTATCCATTTCCAGGATGGGGAAAGTAAACAGAGATATGGATTAATGGAATATTGGAATAATGGAACCATGGAAGTAGCTTTGCCCTTATAAATGGCTATCAGAATACCAGGTTATCAGGAAGTGGGCATCAGGATATCAGAATATCAGGCTGTAGAGGAAGTTCTTGCCTGATTTTCTGGTTTAATAACCCAATATTCCATTATTCCACCATTCCATTATTCCAGTAGCATTTCGTTATGGCCTACTTCATCGAAATCCTGATTAGAGGATTGATGTTGGGTTCCCTGTATGCCATTGTGGGCATGGGGCTCACCCTGGTGTGGGGCGTCGTGGGGATTGTCAACATCGCCCACGGGGAGTTTGTCATGCTGGGAGCCTACTTTGCATTCTGGGCTTTCAGTCTGCTCCATATCAATCCTTTGATCTCGTTTGCCCTCTCGGTGCCTCTCTTCTTCTTCTTTGGTATGATGATCCATAAACGGATCACGGAGCGGTTGATCAAGGCACCGGAACTCTCGGCACTGATTCTCACCTTTGGAATGTCCATACTCATCTGGAATCTCGCACAGTTTTTCTGGACCAATACCTATCGTTCTGTTCCCTATTTAACGGGTAACTTCCAGATCATGGGGTTGGTCTTTGCCAAGAGCAAGACCATCTCATTCTTTCTGGCCATCGCCATTACCCTCGCCCTCTTCGCCTTTTTGAAATATTCGAAGGTGGGAAAAGGGATCAGGGCGACTTCACAGAATTCAGAAGTGGCATTGGTCTGTGGCATCAATACAATGAAAATGAGGGCCGTGACCTTTGGGATGGGAATCGGTCTCGCAGGGGCGGCGGGTGCAATCGTCAGCCTGCAGTGGGTCATCTTCCCCCAGATGGGCGCAAGTTATGTCTCAAAAGCCTTTGCCATAGTGGTGCTGGGTGGTTTGGGAAACATCCAGGGAGCCCTGGTAGGAGGATTGATCATCGGAATATTGGAAAGCCTGGTCACTCAATATATGACCGCCAAGATGGCTCAGATCATCCCTTCGATGATCATCCTGATCATCCTCCTGCTCAAACCAACAGGGCTATTTAAGAAATGAAAAAACGAATGGGACGAATGATAACGAATTGGGCGAATATTTTTCTCAATGGAATGAATGATTATTCGTAATATTCGGCTTCATTCGAATCATTCAAGGAATACGAATTTAACATGAAGAATTTGTTGGAAAGAAATCGAGTCCTCATTGGCATGGCCATCTTGATGGCTTTTCTCATCGCAATCCCTTTCTTTGCGTCGGACTATTGGATCACCCTTCTGGTCCTCATCTTGATCTATGGGGTCTATGCCTCTGGATGGAATCTCTTCTCGGGTTTGACAGGATACACCAATTTCGGTTTGGCTTGGTTTATTGGTGTAAGCGGATACGTGAGCAGTCTCCTGATCGCCGACTACAAACTCTTCTGGCTCTTTGCCTGGCCTATTGGAGCCCTCTTCATCTGTATCGCTTCCATCGGGGTAGGCTATATCCTTCTCAGGATCAAAGGGGTCTACTTTGCCATCTCAATGGTAGCGCTCACAGAAGGAACGAGAGAGCTCTTTGGCACAGGATATCTTGAACCCATCACTCATGGAGGAAAAGGCGTTCCATTTGTTGCGGGAATTCGATTGCCCACACTCTACTGGTCAATTCTATTGCTTGTCTTCATCACCCTTTATATCTGTTATAAAATTACCTCCTCCAAATTTGGCCTTCGCCTGATAGCTATTCGAGAGGATGAACAGGCAGCAGAAACCTTAGGAATCAATACCACAAAGGATAAGATCATCGCCTTTGCCCTCAGCGCCTTCATCGTTGGATTGGGGGGAGCGA
>VGRY01000093.1 GCA_016875195.1 Deltaproteobacteria bacterium | reverse complement strand
GGGTAAGGGGTCGCAATGAGATTTGTCACTGGGTGTAAGTTCACCATGATTGATACCTAACCGTTCGTCTAAAAATTAAATTCAGAAACCCCAAACCCCAACTACAGCTGAATTTTTTCACAGCTTCGGAGGCCGGGAGGGGGATGGGGTTCAGAGAGGAGAACAATGGAAGCAGCGATCAAAGAACAAATACCGGATCAGGAATTGGCCCAGGTTGAAGAGATGGGCCGGAAAAAAAGTGAACTCATCCAGGAGATCAAGAAGGTGATCGTGGGTCAGGACCGGGTGATCGAGGAGATATTGATTGCCCTCTTCTGTCGCGGTCACTGCCTCTTGGTAGGAGTCCCGGGACTTGCCAAGACACTCCTCATCTCCACACTGGCAGGAATCATGGAGCTTCAATTCAACCGGATCCAGTTTACTTCCGATCTGATGCCTTCGGATATCACTGGAACGGATATCCTCGAAGAAGAGGCTGGAAGCAAGCGCCGCTCCTTTCGATTTCTGAAGGGTCCCATCTTTACTAACATTCTCCTCGCTGATGAGATCAACCGCACTCCCCCAAAAACCCAGGCTGCCCTGCTTCAGGCCATGCAGGAGTATAAGGTGACAGCAGGCGGGGTCACCTACCCTCTCAACCTTCCCTTCTTTGTCCTGGCCACCCAGAACCCGATTGAGCAGGAAGGAACCTATCCCTTGCCTGAAGCGCAACTGGACCGATTTATGTTCAACATCGGCATGGACTATCCCCATTTTGATCAGGAAAGAGAGATCGTGGCAACTACAACCTCCTCCTATCAACCTGCGCTCGAAAAAGTGATCAACGCAGAGAAGATATTAGAAATGCAGGAGTTGGTCAGAAGGGTCCCTGTCTCTTCTTATGTGGTCGAGTATGCAGTGAGGCTGGTCCGCTCCTCTCGGCCCAAAGGCCCTGATGCTCTTCCCTTTGTGAAAGATTGGGTGGAGTGGGGAGCAGGCCCCAGGGCATCCCAGCATCTGGTCTTATCGGCCAAGGCCAGGGCTATTATGAACGGTCGGTATGTGGCGTCCATAGAGGATGTGAAAGCAGTGGCCACGTCGATTTTGAGACACAGAATCATCGTCAACTTTAAGGCACAGGCAGAGGGGATCTCTTCTCTCGATATTATCGGTAGTCTCCTCGAAGAGGTTAAACCTTGAATCATTTTGATCCAAAGGTATTGTCTAAACTGAAGACGCTTTATCTGAGGGCCCGCTCTGTGGTCGACGGCATGATGATCGGTATCCATCCCTCCCGGGCCAAAGGCTTGAGCGCTGAGTTTGAAGAGCATCGGGAATATTCTCAGGGCGACGATCTCCGTCGCATGGATTGGAAGGCTTATGGGAAGTTCGACCGCTATTTTATCAAAGAGTATCGTGAGACAACCAACCTGAAGACCTATATCCTCCTCGATGCCAGCGCTTCCATGAGTTATGCGTCGGATGGATGGAGCAAGTTCGATTATGGCGCTACGCTGACCGCCTCCCTGGCATACCTGATGTTGAAGCAACAGGACGCAGTCGGCCTGACCCTCTTTTCTGATAAGATCGAAAAGAGGATTCCTCCCAAGGCGACCCATGGATATCTTTTTGCCATCTTGAAGGAACTGGAGGAGAGAAGTCCGAAGGGTGAGACGCGAGTCGGTTCTGTGCTTCAGGACCTGGCCGGTTCATTAAAGAGGCGGGGACTCGTCATCCTCATCTCCGACCTTCTCGATGAAGACGAAGAAGTGATCAAGGGGCTCAGGCAGATTCGCTCCAGGGGAAGCGAGGTCATGGTATTTCATCTGCTCGATAAGGATGAACTTGAATTTCCTTTCGAGAAGCCGAGCCTCTTCGAAGATATGGAAGAAGAGATGAAGCTGCTCACCGATCCCCGTTCGATCCGGTCTGCCTATTTGAAGACCATCCATTCGCTGATAGAAAAATACAGGGCCTCTTGTGCCTCCAATCTCATCGACTATTTGCTATTCAATACTTCTGTGGGATTGGACCGTGCCCTGATCCATTACCTCACCTGGAGGGAAAAGTTCAGACCACATCTATGAGTAAGAGAAATCCGAAGCACGAAATCCGAAATTCGAAACAATTTCTAATACTCAAAACCCGAAACAATAAATTATTTTGTTTGAGTCATTTGAACATTTGAATTTCGGATTTGTTTCGGATTGGTCCGAGACGGACGCTTCGCCCGATATTCGGATTTCGAATTTAAATATACATGAGCATTCAATTTCTCAATCCTCTATTTCTTTTCGGTCTGATTGCGGCGGTGTTGCCCATCCTCATTCATCGGCTCACCCGGAGAAAGGCGATCACCAGAAGATTCTCTGCCGTCCGGCTCCTTATCAAATCGCAACAGGTCATGGCAAGGCCTCAACGGCTGAAACACTTTCTCCTGCTGACATTGAGGGTTTTGGCTGTAATGGGCCTGGTCTTTTTGATGGCTCACCCCATCCTGATTCGACCGGGATTTCTCAGCCTGGGAGATGAGGCAGCAACCATTGTCATTCTCGATAACTCCTTGAGCATGGGATATACGGAAGATCAAGGGCAACGTTATAACATCGCTAAAAAAGCAGCCAAAGAGATCATCGGGAAGCTGAAAGGTGAAATACTACTCCTCCCCACTTCTTCCTTCCATAAAGCGAGCCACTGGATGTCGCAAGATGAAGCCATCAAGGAATTGGAAAGGACTCCTCTCACCTTTGGCAAGGGGGATCCGATGATTGCCTTGAGCCTGGGATATCAATCGTTAAAGGAGATAAAGAAGCCCGGGAAGATCCTCATTATCAGCGACATGGCCAGAGGAGATTGGGAAGGATTTGATCCAAGCCAACTCGGGACAGTGTCATCTGAAACAAGTGTCAACTTTCTTAGAATTGGCGGGCCGGATCGGGATTCTAATGCTGCTGTCAAAGGAGTGAATTTAATCGAAGGTGAACCCGTTGTGGGAGCTCCTGCCCGCATCGAAGTTGCGCTGTCCAATCTCTCCGATCAATCACGAGACGTCCTTGTCCAGCTCTTTTTTTCCGGAATAAAAAAAGATCAAAAGTCCATAACCATCAAACCAAGGGAGGAAGCAAAGGCCTATTTTGAACTCTTTCTGGATCAGCCGGGCTGGATCGATGGAGAAGTGAGGATCTCCGGAGACCGCCTTCCGCTCGACGACATCTTCTATTTTTCCATGAACGTGAGAGAGAAGGTAAAAGTGCTTGTGGTTGACGGAGATCCGCGGACATCCCTCAAGGCAAGCGAAAGCTACTATATGGTTAATGCGCTTCAACCCGGAGGTGCTGAAGGATCACCGTTTCAGACGAATGTGGTCACAGAAGGAGAGTTCTCTTACGTTGATACAAAATCGTATGAAGCTCTCTTCCTTTTGAATGTCGCTCGGCCATCTATCTTCAAACTCTTCCCATTCCTGGAAACGGACAGACCTGTCTTCATCTTTCTTGGCGACCGTGTCATTCCAGAAGAATATAATGGTTTCCCTCTCTCTCCATGGCGAATGAGAGAGATGCAGGCGACAGATACTGTCGGGATCACAGAGATCGATCAGAGTCGTCCTATTCTTAGAGCGATCTCAGAGGCAGGCGGAGAGAGCATTCGGGCCGCTTCTTTCCATCGGTACTTTAAGATAGAAGGAACTGCGAAGAATCTCCTGACCCTCAAGAATAGAGATCCTCTTCTGATTGAAGCCGGGGTTGGTAAAGGAAAAATCTTCTTATTTACTTCAACCGCTGATCTCGATTGGAATGATCTTCCGATGAAGGCAGCTTTTCTTCCATTCATCCAGGGACTGCTTAAAGAGGCCGTGGGGCTAACAGGTGGATCGTTTTCAGAAGGGATTCGAGTTGGAGAAAAGATTCTCCCAACCCAGGCCATCGGCCCAGAGGTTAAGCCGGGTACTTACAGATCTTCTGTTGCTTCTGGTGAAGTGAGACAGAGCATCAATCCACCTCACGAAGAGTCGGATCTCAGCAAGATGAAACCGGAAGAGATGAAAAAGAGGTTTAGGAAGATCGATATGAGGGTTGTGGAATACAGGGAGGATGTTCTCAAAACAGCTCATTCTGGGAAGAAAGAACTCTGGCCTATGCTCCTCTATTTCGTCCTTCTGGTTCTGGCTTTCGAAATGGTGGTCGCAGGTAGAATATGATTTCAAGAAGACACTTTTTATTCTTCGGATTAAGTTTTGCTGCCGGATTGATTTTCTCCAATCGACAGTTCTCTCTGGCTGCACCTTTTCCACAATTCTTTTTTGCCCAGCTCAAATATAAGGGCGGAGAGTGGGATCCCAATCCCGGATTTGTGGAACCGATCGTCGAGGAACTGGAACGGAGGACGAGTGTCGATGGCTTCAAGGAGAGACGCATCACCACACTCTCCGATCCCGATCTCTTCTATGTTCCTTTTCTCTACATGGCAGGAAAGTATGAGTTTGAGCCCTTCACCTCCCAGGAGAGGGAGCTCCTGCGGAGGTTCTTGACCTATGGGGGGTTTCTCTTTGCTGAGGACACGATGGGTGCAAAGGGGTTTGGATTCGATCGGGTCTTTCGGACGGAGATGAAGCAGATCTTGCCCAAGAGTGAGTTGAAAAGACTTCCACCCGATCATTCTGTTTACCGGAGTTTCTATCTGATCGATACCCTCGGAGGCCGACAGAAGGTGAATCATTATTTAGAGGGCATCACCATCGATCAATGGACACCCGTGATCTATTCCCAGAATGATTTATCCGGAGCGTGGGCAAAGGACCGGTTCGGAAAATGGATCAATGAGTGCGCACCAGGAGGAGAGGTTCAACGCTCTCAGGCGTTCAAAGCCGGGATTAACATCATCGTCTACAGCCTCACTTCGGATTATAAAAAAGATGTGATCCATCATCCATTTATTAAACGACGCCAGAACTTATGAGCTTAAAAGAAATCTTCATCGAACCACTGATTCCATCAGGGCTGATCTATCTCCTCTTCCTCTTGGGAGGAATTGCGGTCATCCTCCAATATGTGTGGATCCGGAAAAGGCTCACTCGCCCCAAAGCAATGACGCTTTCTTTGCTTCGACTTTTCACTCTCGTCCTGCTCACCTCTTTTCTCTTCAACCCCTTCTCATTGGAGAAAAAGGAAAGTAAAGTGCTCCCCTCCTTAGCCATCCTCTTAGATACCTCTCCCAGCATGGGATTGCCTGGGCGTGGCGGAAAGGGGAACAGGCTGGATGAAGCAAAGGCACTGTTGCTGGAAGGACAGAACCCTCTCTTGCGTTCTTTATCTGAGAAATTTGATGTGAGCCTCTATAGCATCGGTCAATCCCTGATGCCCTTGAGAGAAGACGAGTTGGCGCCATTGAAGGCTGGAAAGAAGAAGGGAGACCCTACCGATGCCGTGAGAATACTCAATAGAAAGGTCTCGCTTGCTATCCTTTTGAGTGATGGAAATTTAAAATGGGATGAGAGGGCTTCCGCAGGATTCCCCATGCTCAGTATCCCTCTGGGAGATTCAAAAGAGTATAAGGATATCTTAGTCAAGGCGGTGAAGTCCCCCAACCTGGCTTTTCGGGGAAGAGAGATCGGAATCGATGTGACCATAAAAAGTTACGGATACCGGGGAATGACGCTTCCCGTTGTTCTGAAGGATGGAGACAGGATCATCGCAGCAAAAGAGATTCGCATCCATGAAAGTCCGTTAGAGATAGCACTCACCCTACCCTTTGCCTCTGAGCGGGTGGGTCAGCATAACCTCTCCCTATCCGTTCCAGTCCAGACCGGAGAGAATATCACTTTCAACAACCAGATTGATCTCTCCATCAAAGTGGCCAGAGACAAGATCAGAGTCCTCATGGTTTCAGGCACCCCGAGCCTCAACTACCGTTTCATGAGGATGGCATTGAAGAATGATCCCTCCATTGACCTTCTCTCATTTGTCATTCTGAGAACCCCCTCTGACGTTCTCAATGTTCCTATCCAGGAACAGAGCCTGATTCCCTTCCCTGTGGATACCCTCTTCTCCAAAGAACTCAATCACTTCGATCTTCTCATCTTTGATAATCTTCCTTCTCATCTCTACATCAGCCCGAATTACTATGGAGCGATCAGGGAGTTCGTAAGAGAAGGAGGCGGTTTGGCCATGATCGGAGGCCCCCATCTTATGGATGGGGGAAGGTTCTTGAGAACACCTCTGGAAGAGGTTCTTCCCGTCAAGTTGATCGGAAGAGAGGGATATCGCCGGGAGAGTCCTCAAACTGTCAGATTGAGTCGGGTCGGGAAAACCCACCCAATCACACAATTATCACTCGATGAAAAAGAAAATGAGAACCTGTGGCGAGACATGCCGGCCCTGGATGGAATCAATCTCTTGGAACCAAAGGCATTTAAAAATGTTCTCTTAGAGGGGGCGGACGGAGCCTCCCGGCCTATCCTTTTCGCAGATCACTATGGAAAAGGACGGACTCTCATCTTGGGGACAGATTTTTCATGGAAGTGGTATATGGGGATGGTCTCAAGGGGTAAAAGTCACTGGGCCTATCTCCGGTTCATCGAGAGGATGGTGCGATGGCTCACTAAAGATGTGAGTCTTAACCCGGTTCAGATCGCTTTCCCTGAAACTCCGGGAGAGGCTGGCCAGGAATTGGAATTCAGGATAAAGATGAAAGAGGAAAATATTTCTTCTCATCTCAAAGGCAAGACTCTATTGTCCATCTTCAATTCAGAGGGGGCTAAGGTCGAATCTCATTTGAAAGGTAGCGAATCATCGGGTGAATATCTCGGGTCTTTCATCCCGAAAAGGGAAGGAACTTATCGAATCAAGGTGGAATTCCCAAATGGGGTTCAGGAAGAATTCGTTACCATAGGAAGGCCCATCGAAGAGAGAGAGGGAGCCCCTGACCATGAGAGATTGAAGGCGATCTCCGTATCCACGGGAGGGAATGTATTGGCCAGAGGAGATGATTTCTTGAAAGAAATAAACACCTACGGCGCCAGGGGAGAGAAACGTTTTATCGAGGAGAAACGCTCTCCTCTATGGAATCTGCCTTATATTCTTCTCACGCTACTTGCCCTCTTAAGCACAGAATGGTTTCTCAGGAGGCGTTGGGGACTGATATAACAATGATCAATGCATATTTTCTCCTCCCTTTGGCAAAGGGAGGTTGGGAGGGATTTTAAAAAGTTTATTTCAAACCGTTAGATAATCTTCGGAGGTTTAAGATGAAAAAATGTTTGCTGCTGATCATCATAGCGTGCCTTATGGTTGCTCTCTCTTTTGGAAAAAGCGAAGCCGCTTGTCGCAATCCTAATATCGCCGGAACCGGATATTTTTTATCACCAGCGGCACTTTCGGGTGTGATCGAGATCAAATGGTTTGGTCATTCTTTCTTCCAGATCACATCGAGTGAAGGGACAAAGATCATCACTGATCCATTTGGTGCCATGGGATTTCCCGTGCCAGAGGTATGGCCTCACATCGTCACCGTGGGAAGAGAACATGGAAATCACAATAATGTCGGTCTTGCAAAAGGAACTCCGATCATTCTCCGGGGGTTAAAAGGAGGAGGGGAAGATTGGAATCAAATCAATCACACCTTCAGAGATGTTCTCATCTATAATGTCCCCATTCACCAACGGGTTGCTCCGGGATATGGCGGCAGCTTTAAGGGGTCTGCCTTTGTCTTCGAGATGGACGGCCTCTGTATCTTACATTCGGGTGATGTGAGTGAACCTTACAATGAGGATCAACTGGAGCTGATCGGGCATGTGGATATCCTTCTTCAGGTCATTGGGGGAATCTTTACGGCTGGACCAGAGGGGGCTAAAAAAATTGTCGAAAAGTTGAAACCAAAGGTGGTCATTCCCATGCATTATTGGTATCAGATGAACGTTCTGGAGAGATTCATCGATGGTCCCTATCGCGTTCGCTCCCTCAATACGAACCAATTGACGTTCAGCAAGGACACTCTTCCCAAAGAAACAGAAATCTTCATCCTCAAAGTCCTAAGAGAAGGCGACCTGTAAGATGCTTGATCCCTTCAATTTAAACTTAATGACAGATGTTCAAATACTCCTCTAAAAATTCTCGTGGCTTTAAAATGGAGTGCTTGACTGAAAAATTCAGTCAACGTCTCTGGAAGTCTTTACAACAAGCTTTTTCTTTCAGTCAAATCAATATTCAAATTTGTCCCCGAACCCTGTACTAATGATGATTTCCTTTTTTTTGGACCGAGGCATCGCTTTTATCTGTGCTTTTCGAATAAGAGCTTCGGAACGGGTCAAGCCTTCTTGTTGATACAAGAGCTTGACGGGCAGGCGAGTTCGGGTGTAGGTTGCCCCCCGACCCTCGCTATGTTGCTTGACCCGAGCCTGCACATCTTTTGCTATTCCCGTGTAGAGTGACCCATCCCCGCAGCCGAGGATATAGACTGTCCAATCCTTTCGTCCCCTTCTTTTCATTCCTTGGATCATTCTTAGGTATTTAGTTTCCACATCCGCTAATAAACTTGACTGAATAATCCAGTCAGAGGGAAAGGCTTATAATTTTGCCAAGTCATTAATCCGCCTTTTTATTCAATTCCGAAATCCGAAATCTGAATTCCCCCGACTTGGTCGGGGGAACCGCCAATACCGAATTACCGTTGCCTGACACTGGAGGGCTGGGGGTCACATCTTCAGATGTCAATAATGACATATGAACGGGCTGTTGCCCAAATAGCATTTGTAAGCATTATACCTTCGACATATAAGAGTGGCAAAGGTCGTGTACAATCTTTGTGTCAGAGGGATATCGAGATATGGACAGAGTGGAGAAAATAGATTGTAGAGCAAATGGTGAGGTCATTTGTTTAGCCATGAGCCCTATATTCTGTCAAATCCAGATATC
>VGRY01000092.1 GCA_016875195.1 Deltaproteobacteria bacterium | reverse complement strand
GGCGAGGGAAGCTTCTAATCTTCACAGAGCACAGGGACACAATGAACTACCTGAGTGATCACTTGAGACGCTTGGGGTTTTCTACTTGTGTCATCCATGGCGGAATGAATCCTCATGAGCGTAAAAAGACCCAGGAGAAATTCAGGACTGAAACCCAGATCTGTGCTGCAACCGAGGCGGCAGGCGAAGGGATCAATCTTCAGTTCTGTCATTTAATGATCAACTACGACCTCCCATGGAATCCCGCCCGCCTTGAGCAGAGGATGGGGCGGATCCACAGAATCGGGCAGGATCGAGATGTCTATGTCTTCAATTTTGTCGCTGAAAGCTCTGCTGACGGAAAGCCCATCATCGAAGGGCGCATATTGAAACGATTGCTTGAAAAACTTGAACAGATACGTGAAGCATTGGGTACAGATCGTGTCTATGACGTCATCGGTCAGATCCTTTCCCTGAATGAAGTCAATTTGGCCGATATGCTTAGGGATGCGGCTTTATATCCGGGGCGTCTCACCGACTATGAAGATCAGATCATGCACCTCACTCCGGATAAGCTCCGCCAGTATGAAGAGCAAACCGGCATTGCCCTGGCTCGTGCTTTTATCGATATACCCGCGCTCCGGGAATGTACCTATCTCGCTGAAGAAAAGAGACTGATGCCCGAATACATAACAAAACAGTTTCTTTCGGCTTGTGAGAATATAGGATTAAAAGTTGAGCAACGGGCTGATGGCTTATGGCGAATCCCTTATGTCCCTCAGGATCTGCGATCAGAAAATCTTGATGCGGTGCAACGTTTCAGCAAACCTGAAGACCGTTATAATAAAATCACCTTTTATAAAGAACATCTATCCCAGGATAAGCATCTCGACGCCATTCTTGTGTCACCAGGGCATCCCATCTATGCCGTGGTCGATGAGAAGTTAAATAAGAAATTGGCCCCCCTTTCAGGGAGATGTGCGTCTTATATCGACTCCGAGGCTAAAAATCCTTACTTTCTCCATTTCTATGAAATGCAACTTATTGGTGACTATCCAAAGAAAGATTCTCTCCTCTATGCTGAACTGGTTGCTATAAAGCAGGAGGAGAATGACTTCCAGGTTATTCCTCCTGATATCACACACGACTTGAAGCCGGCAGATAACCAGAATATTTCTATCCCTGTCTTTGATACCAAACAGGCAGAATTGTTAGTGCGTAGCAAGATTCAGTTAGAAAAGAGAAGAGAGCTTTTGGATGACCGGACACGACAAGAAGAGATTATTCGTCAATATTTGACAAAGTCATTCGACGAACGTCTATGGGCTGCCCAGAGAAAGGCAATCGATCTTAGGGCGCGGTATGAAAGCGGTGAAAAGGAGGTTGATTTAGCGCTCCGCGAGGCTGAGCGTGAAGCTGAGAACATAGAACGTCTTCGAAAAGAACGGCTTGAAAGTGTAGGTTACCTTGGAATTATTCGGACAGGCACAGTCCGGCATGTTGGTTCTTTCCATGTTCTTCCGCCCGGAGAATTTCCTGATACAAAGTCCTATGTTGAGGATATTGAAGCAAAACGCAAGAGTGAAGAAGCGGCAATGCGAATTGTAATGGAATACGAAGAGAAAAGGGGGCGAGCCCCAGAGGATGTCTCGAAACAAAAAATAGGTTTTGATATTCGGTCCCTCAGTTCGCCTGATCCTTTAACTGGCAAGCGCGATGTTAGAAGGATCGAGGTGAAAGGGCGCAACCGTGGTGAGCCTATCCGTCTTACAGAAAACGAATGGCGAAAAGCCAAACAGTTGAAAGACACCTATTGGCTTTATATTGTATGGAACCCAACCGAACCTGATGCTGAACTTTTGCCACCCATACAAGACCCGGCGGAGAAGTTTGGAAATCTGGTAAAGGAAGTTAAGGTTATTAATCATTACGAAATCACTGCTGAGGTTATTTCAAAAGTTGTGAAAATGGGAGGATGAATTGCCTCAAATCGTTGGTAAAACAATATATGTTCTTGGAGCCGGTTGTTCCCACCACACTGGTGCCCCTTTATTAAGAGATTTCTTGGTTAAAGCCAGACTCTTAATGGAGAGCGAAAAGGAGTTAGTTTATAAAGAATCTTTCGTGAGGATCTTTAAGTGGATCGATAACTTAAGAAGTGCCTCTTATTATGTTGAGTTCGACCTCGATAACCTTGAACATATTTTTTCCCTTGCGGATATGTTGAGGCAGATTGGTTCGGAAGAGGGAGAAAGATATTTCTCTGATTTACGGTATGTTGTTATGGAGACTCTTGATAGATGTCAACTCCGGTGGGAGGGGCAAAGAATTCAGCCTGATAATCTTTACGATCGATTTGTACAGAATCTAAGAGAACTCAACAAGCAAAGGAGAGACAAAATAACCCAAACCCAGGGTGCATTTGAAAGAGATACGATAATTACTTTTAATTATGATGTTATGTTAGATTATGCAATTAGATTTCAAACAACATCATTCGATTATTGTTTAGGCGCCCCGCAATCCCCAGATTGTTTTAAACTTCTTAAACTCCATGGTTCCACCAGTTGGGCAATTTGTCGTAAGTGCACAACTTCCCCTCAAATAGTGAAGGCAAGCCCAATCCCCGAAGGTTTTAGCGTCTCCCCATTCTTAGATGACGGTCAGCAAATAAATTTTAAGATGGTTACCGACGTGCTAAAGAATACCCCATGCTCAAATTGCAAAGAGAAAGATGTCTTAGAACCAATTCTTATCCCTCCTACGTGGTCTAAGGCAATTGAGAAAACACCGTTAGTAAAGGTATGGGAAACAGCCGTAAACGAGATTATGAATGCTTTCCAAATCATTGTTATTGGATATTCTATGCCACCTACCGACACCTTCTTTCAATATCTTCTGACACTTGGATTAGCATCCAACGCAAAACTGAACAGGGTCGTAGTCGTTAACAAAGACAACTCAGAAGATTTCAAGGGAAGATATGAAAAGGTATTCGCAAGAAGTTTGCGGGATCGGGGGAGGTTAAGATTTTTAGACAATATTATTTTCGCAAATTATGTTACGCAACGTATGATGGATGTCGGAGGTAAATTGGAGTGGGTTCATGAATGATCGCCGCCTTATCGAAGATTTCTTACCGATCAAGGAAATAAGCGCCGAAGCATCACGAGAGAAGTCGCTTCGTCATGGTCACATCTCCACCCTCCATCTCTGGTGGGCGAGAAGGCCACTGGTTGCTTGCAGAGCAGCCGTGTATGCCTCTCTGGTGCCTGCTGACTTCCATGCCCCGAAAAATGGCCCTGAAAACAAAAGAGCGAGTCTTGGAAGAGCCAATGCAGCGAAGTTTTTGAAAGAGCTTTGCCTGTATCCTGGCAATCCCCAGAGAATTGAAGAGGCAAAACAAAACATTCTGAAAGTTCATCGAGAACGAACAGGTAAAGATGAACCGCCGAAGGTCTTGGATTGCTTTGCCGGTGGAGGGGCAATACCTCTTGAATCTCTTCGGTTAGGTTGCGAGGCTTATGCTCTGGAGCTCAATCCTGTTGCCCATCTCATTGAACTTTGCACACTGGTCTATCCTCAAAAGTATGGAAAACCAGATCCAAATTTCGTCGGTTGTGAAAAAGGGAAATGGGCAGGTTTGGCAGAGGAAGTTGAATATTGGGGTAAATGGGTTCTTGAGAAGGTAAAAACAGAGATTGGAGATCTTTATCCTCCTATCCCCGATCCAAAAGCATCATCCAAAAGGTTAGACGGTAAGGCTTACCTTCCAAAGATGGATCCAGGAGATGCATTGACTGTTCCAGTAGGATATTTGACTCCGGTTGCATATCTCTGGACGCGGACGGTTCCCTGCAAAAACCCGGCATGTGGAGCAGTTGTGCAGTTGGTCCGCCAGACGTGGCTTTGTAAAAAAGCTGGTCGTTACATTGCACTCAAGGTCACACAAAATTTCTCCTCCCCTTCCCCCCTCTTGAGGGGGGAAGGTAAGGGTGGGGGTGAAAAACAGCCCGTATTTACCGTTGTTCAATCTTCAAAGCGGTCAGAAAATCAGGCAATCGAAGAATTTGGTTTTGACCCAGGCATGTTCAGCAAGGCCGGCAACTCAACTTGTATTTTCTGCGGAACGGTTGCTGACAGTAGCTATGTGAAAGAGCAAGCCAAGGCTAAAAAAATGGGGCAACACCTGATGGCCGTGGTCTGTACCAAATGGAAAGAGAAAGGCAAGATTTACCTTGCTGGCAATGACATTACACACAACGTAATCCCTCACAAAGAGATCATCCAAAAACGTATTCAAAAACTCTGCAAAGAGGGCGAGCTCACCGTGCCTGAAGAACCTCTCATTGATAAGTCCGCTGATCAGTTACCTTTATATGGCATAACCAAATATGGAGAACTTTTCACTCCTCGCCAAATGCTCACACTCCTCACTTTCACAAAATGGATGCGGAAAGCACGTGGCGAGATGAGCGAGCGTGGTTATCAGACTGAAAAGTCAAAAGCGGTAACGGCTTCACTAAGTATGATTTTCGATAAGATGGCCCAATTAAATTGTGCGGTGACCGTTTGGAAAACTGATGCAGAAGCAGTTGTAGATACGATTGGACGCCATGCTATTCCTATGACTTGGGATTTTGGTGAAGGTGTTCCTATTTCAGGCTTATCAGGGTCTTGGCAAAGTCAGTTAAATCGATTCTCTCACTCATTAAGTACAATTTTCGATGTTAATAATGAGGCGCTGGTTAACCGGGGGACAGCTACTGGCACGCATTATTCTCAAGACTTCTTCGATGTTGTTGTTACCGATCCACCTTACTATGACAACATTAGTTATGCCGCACTTTCTGATTTCTTCTATGTATGGCTGAAACGCTCAGTAGGGCATCTTTACCCTGAGCACTTTGCTTCGGAACTAACACCGAAAAAAAATGAGGCTGTTGCTGATCAATTCAGGTTTAGTGGAAAAGGGGAGGCGAAGCGTTTCTATGAGTCAATGATGTCTAAGGCATTTAACGAGACGTACCGAATATTAAAACGTGAAGGTATTCTCACAATGATATATGCCCATAAAACCGTAGCTGGTTGGAGTACTTTAGTAAATGCACTCCGTCAGACAGGTTTCACAGTAGTGGAAGCTTGGCCGTTAGAGACTGAGATAAAATTCGGTATGGTAAAAGAGAATAAAGCGATGCTTGCTTCTTCAATATTCCTTATTGCTCGCAAGCGGTATATAGATTCGAAGGTAGGCCAATACTCAACAATAAAAGGAGAACTTGAAGAAATTGTTCGTGAACGAGTTCAGACTTTATGGGGAGAAGGTATTACTGGGGCCGACCTTATTATTGCCTGTGTGGGTGCGGGACTTAAAGCCTTCACTCAATACGAAAGGGTTGAGCTTCCCAACGGAGAGGAGGTTTCCTCTGAAAGGTTTCTAACAGAGGTTGAGGGCGTTGTGCAGGAAACAATCATAGAGTTTCTCTTTGGCTCAAGGTCAAAGGTCTCATCAGTCGATGCACCAACCCGATTTTATATTCTCTGGCGGTATGCTTATGGGAGGGGGGAGATTGATGCGGGCGAGGCAATTGTCTTTTCTTATCCATTAGGAGTGGAATTGGATGGGTCACAGGGGCTATCTACAGGCAAATTAGCCCTTCTTGAGAAAAAAGGGAAAAAATACCGTTTGAAGGATTACTCAGAGCGAGGTGAAGAAGAACGTCTCGGTATTGAACCCCGCTTTGGAAAAACTGGAAAACCCCTCATCGATGTGCTTCATCGGCTTTTATGGCTGATGGAGAACCGGACGTTATTCATAAAAGAATTTTTGGATCAGGCAATGCCCAATACAGAAGAACTTCGTCTTGTGGCCCAAGTACTTTCAGGCTCCTCCCTTCAGGGTGGTGGTTTAAAACTCACTACAGATGCCGAACAAAGCGCTCTTCAGAAACTCTTGAGCAACTGGCGTTCAATCGTGGAGGATAATCTTTTTCGAAAAAGGTAATAGAATTAAAAGCGGCGAGATAGGTAGATCTATATGACTAATATAGAAAAACTGATCGTTCAACCGGAAGGACAATTCTTGGAAAGGAAAAGTTGTTTTGATCGCAGTGGGGGGAAATCCAGCGCCCGTCCTGCAAGGGATGTATCAAGAGATATTGGCGAGGTATTGTCTGCTTTTGCTAATGCTGATGGAGGAACACTTATCCTTGGGATCGAGGATAACGGAGAGGTTACAGGTGTCCAATACCCTTCGGACAAAGAGCTCCTCCTTAGAAATTCCCCTAAACAATATGTTCGCCCTCAACTAAAGCCCAAGGTTGAAATTGTTGATTACCAGAGCAAAAAACTCTGGATTTATCAGCAGGATTGGGTTCCAACCGTCCATCAGTTAACGGATGGACGTTACTTATATCGAATTGGGGATTCTAATGTTCCTTTCCCGGCCGAGCAGATTGAGGCGATCAAAGCGGCTAAGAGGCAAGCGGCATATGAAATGCGGATTATACCTACTGCGACATTAGGAGATCTGGATGAAACCTTAATCTATAAGGTGGCAGAACGTTTGGAAATCAAGGAGTCTGTTGAAAATTTCCTATCACGTTACCATCTCCTGGAATGGGAGAATGGAACTCCGCGATTACCTTTAATCTCCCTCTTACTCTTTGGAAAAACTCCACTCCGCTGGCATCCCCGATGTGGAATAGATTTTATTCGGTATGAGGGAACTGAGCGAAAGTATGGAAGAGAATTGAATATTATCAAGAGAGCCCGTATCGAAGTTCCATTGATCAAAATCATTGAAGAAGCCTTTCAGACTATAAAACCTCATGTGAGGGAACGGCACGTACTCCATGATCTGTTCTTCCAGGAACATTTTGAATATCCAACCTTTGCATGGCAAGAGGCCATTGTAAATGCGGTGGCCCACCGTGACTACTCTTTGACCGGGACGTCCATCGAAGTATGGATGTTCGATGACAGAATGGAAATCAGGAGTCCGGGGCTTCCACCTGCCCCTGTGACGATTGAAAGACTTCGCAAACGCGAAAGGGTCCATGCGAGTCGAAATCCTTTTGTCGTCAGGCTGTTTTCAGACCTGGGGTTCATGAGAGAAACGGGCGAGGGTATCCCGAGAATATTTGAAGAGATGGAACGCAGCGGCCTTCATCCGCCTGAAATCTCTATTGAGGCAGATTCGATCTTCTCCCTTTCCCTTAAGAACCAACCTGTTTATAGTGAAAAGGAATTGGAGTGGCTGGATCGCTATAAGGGTGTAATTTTGAAGCCAGAACAGAAAAGGGCGCTTCTCTTTGGCCATTCTCACGCTGACAGTCTTACAAGCCGTCAGTATCAAAGCCTTTGCGGAGTGGATATCTATCAAGCCTCGAAGGATCTTAAAGACCTCGTTAAAAAAGGAATCCTTACCCTGCCGAAAAAGGGAGGACGGGTTTATACCATCCTAAAGGAACCCATTTCGCTAACAAAGAGTGAGAAGCAGGTAATGAAAACCTTTGCCTCTATTTTTGAAAAATTGAAAGAAAAGAGGTCCATCACAAATTCAGACATACAGAAAGCCTTGAAAATAAGCCGGGTCCAGGCCTCGAGGATTGCAAGGGAGTTAGTGGAATTGGGTTTTTGGGTCAGGGAGGGCCGGGGAAGAGGGGCTCATTATAAAAGGACTCCTAAATGAATCATACTCAGAGCTAAATGCATCATCGTCATTAGTAAACATAAAAATTTTAAGATGATTCATTCTTGGGTCACAACTTTCATCTCTCACCCGAGTAGAGGCTTTTGATAAGTAGAATGTAATAGAAGGAGGCAATTATGCCGGAGCGTTTGCGTCCATGGTTTGAGGAAGTCCGTCTGCATCCCGATGTGGAAGGAGGGAAATTGGCGATGGCAACTTTTGCCATTGATTTTGGTGGCGTGCTTGCCAATTCCGAGGGCGTTCCTCTTGTTTATCGGGATAGCCGTGCTTTCTGGCAAGCAACCCATTTAACAGGCGGGATAAGGCGGCTTCTTGAAGAGGTATTGGACCGATTATCCGGAAAAGCCGGTGACCGGGTCCTCCAGCTTCGTTCCCCATTCGGTGGAGGTAAATCTCATGTTCTTGTTGCTCTCTACCATGCGGCCAAGGACAGAAAAGCCCTTGAAGAAGGGGGGCGTGATTGCAAGTCGCTTCCGAACCCAGGAAAAGTTCAAATTGCCGGGATTGACGGCGAGAAGTTCGATCCCACAGTAGGGAGAAAGATTAATGGTTTAACGGTTCATACTCTCTGGGGGATGCTTGCCACACAACTCGGCTGTTATGACATTGTGAAGGAACATGAGAGAGTGAGATCAGCACCCGCTGGCGATCCTGTTAAGGCAATGTTGGGAGATAAGCCAGTGCTCATATTACTTGACGAAGTGCTTCAATACGTAGAAAGGGCAATGACCATCCCCGTAGGAGAATCGAACCTTGGTCGCCAAACCCTGGATTTTCTCCAAACCCTTACAACCGAAGTGGCGAATTCGACGAAAGCAGTTATGGTATACTCCCTGCAGGCAAGCACACGAGAGGCTCTTGATAACATCGGGCTCCTCACGATGCTCGACCACCTTGCCGCGAGGGTGGATGCCAAACGTGAACCCGTGGTTGGAGATGAGATATTGGATGTCCTTAAGAAAAGACTTCTTGCTCAAACCCCGCCTCCCGATGTTGCCAATCAAGTTGCCAACGCTATTGCACAGAGCGTGACCCAGTGGAAGATGGCAGAAGCACCTGATCATGGTGCAAGACGAGCGGCAGAGGATGAAAAAGTGCGGTTAGCCAAACGATTAGAAACAGCCTATCCCTTCCACGTGGGCTTAATTGACCTGATGAAAGAGCGATGGGCTTCTATCCCGGACTTCCAACGAACAAGAGGCGCCCTCCGATTTCTTGCGGCTGTCCTCCATAAGGCAAAAAGATTAACCAGACAGAGTGTCTTCGTTTGTCCGGGGGATATACCTATTGACGATGCCGATGTTCGGAATGCTTTCTTTACAGAGGTGGGGCAACGGGAACCTTTTCAGTCGGTTCTTGAGCATGACTTCACAGGACCAAATGCAAGAGTCAAGAGAATTGACAATCAGGTGGCTGAGCAGAATCCTGCTCTTGCCTCGGTACGACCTGCGATGCGCCTGGCAACAACCATCCTTATGT
>VGRY01000091.1 GCA_016875195.1 Deltaproteobacteria bacterium | reverse complement strand
TGGACGATGTGACCGTGCCCATCTCTCATATACCGGAGTTATTGGTGGGCATTCAGGAGATTTCTAAAAAATATGATATTGTCGTTGCCACATTCGGCCATGCAGGCGATGGAAATCTTCATCCCCAGATTCTTTTTGACGAATATGATCCCGACCAGGTTGCAAGAACTAAAAAAGTGGAAGAAGAGATCTTCCGCCTCGCCATCAGGCTCAACGGCACGCTGAGCGGAGAACACGGCATCGGTCTCTCCAAGGCAGCCTATATGGATTTAGAGCACGACCCTGTGGAGATGGCCCTGATGCGGCAGGTCAAAAAGACACTGGATCCAAATAACATTATGAATCCAGGGAAAAGAGCCCTCGATGGATGAAAATCCGAAATTCGAAGCACGAAACTCGAAACAATATCGAATGAACAAAATAACAAATGTCCCAAACAAACAGAAGTTTAAGAAGTTTTTAAAAATTCGGATTTGTTTCGATATTCGATATTCGGATTTCGAATTTGCAAATAACCCATTCCCCTCTGGATAAATACCTCGGAGAAACCATGTCCACCCAACTCCAATTCGATGAAAAAATGCGAAAGGCGATCGTCCAGTGTTCCCGGTGCGGGTTCTGCCGGGCGGTTTGCCCCATCTTCGATCTGACCAAAAGGCCCATTACCAATGCGCGTGGCAAGATGATCCTTCTTAAAGAGGTGATGGAGGGAAAACTCCCACTGACCGAAACCGTAGCTCAAGCCTTTCTTCGCTGTACAACCTGCATGAACTGCACGACTAATTGCCCTTCCGGAGTTGACCCGCAGGAGGCGGTTAAAATCATGCGGAAGGAAATGGTCGGGGTGGGTTTTGAAAACCTTTTCAAAGGTATGGGCGAAACCATTGAAAAATATGGAAACATCTACGGCGAAACAGAGCGACACGACTGGGGGCATAAAAAAGGAAAAGCCTCGATCGTTCTCTATTTAGGCTGTGTCGGAACTTATCGAGAAGAAGAAAGCGTTAAGGAAACGATCCAGCTCCTCGACATCCTGAAAGTGGACTATACGATGATTGATGAAGTCTGCTGCAGCGGGGTGCTGGATGATGTTGGTTATCAGATCAAGGGAGATTTAGCCGGCCGCAATATTGAAGAGATTCAAAAAACCGGAGCCAAAACCCTGATCACCACCTGCCCTTACTGTTACCGTGTCTTCAAAGACCATCCCTCTTACAAGAATCTGGGCTTGGAAATTAAGCATATCACACAATTTCTCAAGGACTTTGACTTCACAGTGAAAACGGATAAAAAAGTCACCTATCACGATCCCTGTGATTTAGGCCGCCATGCTGGAATCTATGATGAGCCGAGGGAGATCATACGAAAGATTGCTCCCAACTTCGTGGAGCCGAGGCGAACCCGGGAAAATGCGATGTGCTGTGGCGCAGGCGGCGGGTTCAGGGGAGCGTTTGCAAAGGAATCTGTGAAGATTGCAAGAAATCGTTTAAGTCAGATCATTGAAGAAACAGGAGCCGAGATCCTGTTGACCGAATGCCCTTCCTGCCTTCACAATTTTAGAAATGCCAAGCGGCAGAAACAGAAAATTGAAATCTACAACCTCACCGAATTCATCGCCAAACTCTACCAGGAAGAAACTTCTGGGAAAAAAGAAGCCGCATAATCCACAAATGAAGAGGAGCCAAGCACTCCAATCCCCGAACAGTCTCATAATAGGGTGGCAATTCATATAAATAACTCCCCCTCTCCCCCTCTTAATCTAAGAGGGGGTTATTCCTCCCCTTAAGATAAGGGGAGGGCAGGCGGGGTTATGTGAAGATTATTTTGAGACTGTTGTTAATTATCCAATAGCCAGCACTTCCAAAAATTCTAAAAAAGATGTATATTGGGTCTGCTTCATAAATACAAAAGCCTGCCTTCGGCGGGCTCTGAAACAGATGACCGATAGACTATGATTGAAACCTACATCCAAAAGATCGCATCCATCACCGGGCAGGGGGATGCCCGCGAGGAATCCTACTACCCTGCTCTTGCGGCGCTTCTCGAAGAGTTCTCCGAAACCAGAAGAAAGAAAAAGGCCCACGTCACTGTATTACCCAAAAAGACCGAAGCAGGTAATCCAGATTTTCGGGTTTGGGATGGAAAGCATTCTCAAGTCGGTTATGTGGAAGCCAAGCCGCCCAAGGCCAATCTCGATGAAATCGAGACCTCCGACCAATTGAAGCGCTACATTTCCACTTTTCCAAACCTCATCCTGACAAACTTCTATGAATTCCGGCTTTACCGCAGCGGACAGCGTGTTGCCCATGTTCTTCTTGCCCGTCCATATATTCCGACAAAACTGAAAGTCATTCCTCCCGCTGAGCACACTGAAGAGTTTTTCGTTCTCTTGGAAAAATTCTTCCAATTCTCCCTGCCGACAAAATTCACCGCCGAAAGTCTGGCTAAAGAACTG
The DNA here is from genome assembly GCA_016875195.1 of Deltaproteobacteria bacterium. Lineage (GTDB taxonomy): Bacteria > Desulfobacterota > BSN033 > BSN033 > UBA1163 > RBG-16-49-23. The sequence goes on along the minus strand of VGRY01000091.1, from coordinate 6,747 downwards.
GCCACACGTACCCGCTTCCTCAGAGATCAGGTCATTAAAGAGGAGATGCGCGAAACTTCCAGTTCAGGCGCCAAGAAAATTCTTGGATTCTATGAGGCATTCCAGAAACATCTCATCTTCAACCTCAAGCCGGACGAATTCGCTGACCTGTATGCCCAGACTATCACCTATGGCCTCTTTGCCGCCAGGACCCGGACCAATGGTGCATTCAATCGAGTGATTGCCTATGATCTCATCCCTAAGACAATTGGTATTTTGCGCGACATCTTTCACTTCATTTCATTTGATCCGTCTGAACAGCTCCAGGCAACAGTTGATGACATTGCAGAGGTTCTGGCTGTGGCCGATGTCACGAGCATCCTTCACCAGTATTTCAAAGAGGGCAAAGGAAGCGATCCGATTTTCCATTTTTATGAAACTTTCCTTGCAGAGTACAACCCTCAAGAGCGAGAAAGGCGAGGCGTTTATTACACCCCCGAGCCCGTAGTCTCTTATATTGTCCGCTCCCTCAACATCATCCTCAAAGAAAAATTTAAGCGTCAGGACGGATTTGCCACGCCATCCGTAACCGTGCTCGATCCTGCTGGGGGAACGCTCACCTTCCTCGCCGAAGCGGCAAAACTCGCTGTGGACGAATTTGTCAGCAAGTACGGCGTAGGCTCAAAGGCAAAATTTATTGAAGATCACATCCTCAAGCACTTCTTTGCTCTTGAGTTGATGATGGCTCCATACGCCGCTGGCCACCTGAAGATGGGTTACCTCCTTGAAGAGTTGGGCCACAAACTCTCTGGCGATGAACGATTCCAGTTCTATTTGACAAATACGCTTGAAATAGAAGAACTTGCCCAGACATCGCTTCCGGGGATGGCTTCCCTTTCGGAAGAATCCCACCTTGCTGCTGGAGTTAAGAAAGAGAGGCCAATTCTTGTCATTCTTGGTAACCCGCCCTACTCCGGCCATTCGGCCAACAAAGGCAATTGGATTAAAGAGCAAATAGAAACCTATAAAATGGTGGATGGAAAACCCCTTGGTGAGAAAAACCCCAAGTGGCTTCAGGATGATTATGTCAAGTTTATCCGGTTCGCTCAATGGAAGATTGATCAGATTGACGAAGGTGTCCTCGGGTTCATCACGAATCACAGTTATCTTGATAACCCCACATTTCGGGGAATGCGCCAATCCCTGATGGATTCTTTCGATGAAATATACATCCTCGACCTTCACGGAAACTCCCTCAAAAAAGAAAAAACCCCCAACGGCTCCAAAGACGAGAATGTCTTCGACATCCAGCAGGGCGTCGCCATTGCCCTCTTTGTGAAGAGAAAAGGGGCGCACCCCAGAAGGATCAAACACAGCGAAATATGGGGGCTTCGAAACGATAAGTATCAATGGCTATTGAGACACGACCTGCGAATGAAAGGATGGACCGAGATCAAACCTTCTTCTCCCTTCTACCTCTTTGTCCCAAGAGATGAACGGTTAAGCAGGCGCTTTCAGTCTTATCCGAGCATTCCGGAAATTTTTCCGGTAAACAGTGTGGGAATTGTAACGGCCAGAGATCATTTTGTCATTGACTTCCAGAAAGGTCCTCTTCAACGCCGTATTGAGCAGTTTGCTAATCCATCTCTGGGCGACATTTTCATCGCTCATGCATTTAATCTAAAAGATACTGGTGCATGGAAGTTGAAGACTGCGAGGAACATAATTGTCGATGAACGAGAGAAAAACAAATACTACACTCAAATCCTTTATCGCCCTTTTGACATTCGGCATCTGTTCTATCATGATGCCGTCATCGAACGAGGACGCCGGGAAGTCATGCTGCATATGCTGCAACAAAATCTTTCACTAATCGCTATGCGACAGGTTGCTCTACATGAACAATACAATCACTTTTTGGTAAGCGAGCACATTGTCGATAACCGCACTTTTGCAAGTGCTAAAGGAATCATCTACCAATTTCCCCTGTATCTTTATAAAGAATCTGATTCCGGTGGTTCAAGCCGGAGAACAGGAGTTTCTCGATATCAAACCATGTTCGTTTTTGAACCGGCGGCAGCATATTCGGTTCGGCATCCGAACATCAGTCCTGATTTGTTTAAATCCTTATCAAGCGCTTATAAAAAGCAACCTTCGCCGGAGCAAATCTTCTATTACATCTATGCTGTTCTTTACTCCAATGTCTATCGGGAAAAATATGCGGAGTTTTTAAAGACAGATTTTCCCCGCGTCCCTTTCACAAGTGACTACAAGCTTTTTAACAAACTCACTAAGAAGGGCGAGGAGCTTGTTGAACTCCACCTGCTCAAGTCCAAGAAGCTTATCAAGCCTATCGCAAAGTGTGAAGGTTCTGGCAACCTGCGTGTGGAAAAAGTGTCCTACGATCGAAATAAAGCCTGTGTTCACATCAATCCTGAGAAATGGTTTACCGGCATTTTCAACGAGGTCTGGGAATATCACATCGGGGGTTATCAAGTGGCTGAGAAATGGCTCAAGGACCGTAAGGGCAGGCAACTTTCATCCGATGAAGTGGCTCACTACTGCAAAGTCATTACAGCCATTTCAGAAACAATTAGGATACAGGAAGGTTTGAATGAGTTGTTCAAGGAAATTGAAACAAGCCTTCTCGAAGTTGCGTTTTGACCAGAGCGTATGAGTTATAGTAAGTGATATGCATGAAATCACCAAATTAAGCACCCCAGAAAAAATCCTGTTGGTCGAAGATCTATGGGATAGTATTGCTTCGGATGAATCTTCGGTACCTGTCATTCATAGCCATATGGAAGAGCTGGGCCGAAGGATGAGAAGATACGAGGCTTCCCCAGGTAATCTCTTAACTCTTGATGAACTCCGGACAAGAATAGAGAAGAGAAAATGACATACCGCTTGCATCTCTTACTGGAGAACAACTTTTATGGTAGGGCGTGCCTGCTTAAACCAAGGTTGGTTCATTTCTTGATGAAGGCGACCTTCTCGTCGAATTCTTTCCAGAATTTCTCGTCCGTCTTTTTCCAGTTCTCCCCCCAACGGGCGTTAAAAAATCCTCCAAGTTTATCCAGGAGGTGGCTCCATCCGGGTAGATATTCGAGTCTCAACACATCCTCCAGAAAAGGGACAACCTCTCCTAATTTCTCCTTCGGAAGGTAGGCCCTGGCTCCTGATTCAATCGATTTTCTTAGCGATTCCGTGTTTAAAGAGTGCGCGGTCAGCATCACGACAGGGAAATGACGGCTCACAGCCAGATTGAGCAGGTCAAACCCGCGAACACCCATGATATCGAGGATAGTGATGTCATAGGTGAGCGCCATCATCCTTTCCACCGCTTCCTGGTACGTGGTCGCTTTATCGAAACGGCAATGGGGAGCGGCCTCTTTGATTTCTTCCTCCAGGACGGTCAGCACATCCGGCTCATCATCCACGGCCAGGATCAATTTATTGTTTAACGTACTCTCTTTCATGAGAAGCTCCTCCTTTTGGGTATTGAATATTAAAATCCCTTGTCATTTCTTACCCTAATGATGGGTACCGTTCTCCGTCCGGAACCAAAGGAAACTTCACTTCATGGGCATTTTCCAACTGGCCCATTCCTGCCAGTTCAAGCCCGTCTTCTTCTCCCAGTCCGATTCAAACTTACCGTCGAAGAAACCTTTCAATTTCGCATAGACGCTTTTCCATCCGTGGATGTAATCCAGAGTTAAAACATCCTCAAGAAAGGGAACAATTTCTCCGAGTTTCTCTTTGGGGAGATAGGCGCGCGCCCCCAATTCAACCGATTTCTTAAGCGCTTCAGGAGAGAGAGCGTGGGCAGTGAGCATGGCCACTTTCAACTTCCGGCTCACAGCGAGCTCCAGCAGGTCAAACCCGCGAACACCCATGATGTCGAGGACCACCACATCATAGGCCTGAGATTTCAGCTTTTCTACCGCTGCCTCATAAGAGCTGGCCTTATCAATGACGCAATTGGAGCAGGCCTCCTTGATCTCTTCTTCCAGAACCGATAGGACATCTGACTCATCATCCACCGTCAGAATCTTTTTACCGTCAAGGAAAGATTTTCGCATAGTCCCCCCTGATGAAACAGATTTTGATGTCACCCCTTCCCATACCTATAGGAAAAACAGCCAGTCCTGTCAAGCAAAAAATTAGAGTTTTCTGATAAGATACAGAAATCTCTGACTACACCGATGAGGGGACCGATGACACAGATTTGAATTACTTTCGTCCGCTGACACTAACACTGACGCTTTTACTGACACTTTTATTTTCAAATTCTTGTTGATTTTTCGAATGGGTTTGCTATACTGCGAATGCTTCTGGGAAACAGCTTGGGGAAATTCCTGATGAAGCCATCGATTAACATTTCGCAGATTACACCGCCTATTCTTTCAACAAAGGTCTTACCTCGCCCCCGCCTCTTCGACCTCCTTGATGAAAATAGAGATAAAAAATTAATCCTCATCCTCGGCCAGGCCGCCCAGGGAAAAACCACTCTGGTTGCAAGTTATATTGGGAGAATTCAAGATCTATCGTGGAGATTCTCTGATTGAAGAAATAGAGTGGGATCGAAAGCAGCCTAAACAGCTCCTGATGTCTATTCTCTCCCATAGAGGCAAGCGGGTCGCCAAAGAGGTGCTGATCGATGATCTCTGGCCTGACGAGAAACCAGGGATTGCAGAAAATAATTTCAAAACCACCCTTCAACGCTTGAGGAAATCTCTTGAGCCCATCATTCATAAAGATTTCGGCTCATCCTATATTCACCTTCATGAAGGCAGCGCTTTTCTCGATCCGGGGTCTTGCGAGGTGGATGTGGACCATTTTACACTTTTGATTAAGCAGGGAGATGCCGAAGAAAAAAAGGCTTTAAGAGCAGGACTCGAAACAAAGCCGGATGCCGTGACAAATGCCCTTTACGAAAAAGTCCTGCAACATCTGAATATAAACAATGATTCGACCCACAGGAGATAACCCATGAAAATTCCTTCTTTAAAAATCTGCCTCTTCTTTATTCTCATCCTCTTGTTCTGTGCCAGCCCTGGTCTATCGCAAGCCCCCGATGAGATCAAAAACCTCCGCAAGGAAATAGATGAGATGAAGGAAACCCAGAAGGCCATTCAGAAAGACCTTCAGGAGATCAAGGGCGTATTGCGGGCCAGGGGCCTCATCGAAGAGGACCCTCAGAATCTTCTGATCGACATCTCCGGCAGACCCTTCAAGGGCAGCAAGGATGCCAGGCTCGTGATGATTGAATTCTCCGAATATCAGTGACCCTACTGCGCCAGACACGTCCGTGAGACGTGGCCGCAGATCGAGAAAGAATACGTTTCAACAGGCAAGGTCAAATTTCTCTTCTTTGATTTCCCCCTCGAATCAATTCATAAAAAAGCGCTCAAGGCCGCCGAGGCCAGCCGGTGTGCGGGCAATCAGGGAAAGTACTGGGAGATGCATGACCTCCTCTTTGCCGACATCAACGCCCTGGAAATGGCGGATTTCGTGCGCCACTCCCAGAGCCTCAGTCTCAACACGCCGGAATTTCAGCAATGCCTTGAAAAAGGAAAGTACGAGCCTGCCATTCGCAAAGACATGATGGAAGGTCAGAGATCAGGCGTGAGAGGAACGCCCACCTTTCTCATCGGGGTGATCGAGCCAAACGCAACTAAAATGAAGGCGCTGAAACGAATCCGAGGCGCCCAACCCTTCCCGGTGTTCAAGGAAACCTTAAATACCCTGCTAACCCAATAAAAATAACTTCAGTTGTTTTGCTGAAAAAGAGAAGAAGGCTTAGATAAAAAACTCAAATCCCAAGTATCTCTTTGTGTGTTCCAATACCTGTAATGACGATACTCGATTCACTCCGGATATAAGTAGCCCTGTAGTTCATCGTAATGCTGAAGGCCCATTGGATTGTCCCGACCAGTTTTTCATTTCTCAGCCCAGGATAAGCAGGATTCATAATTAGCTTTTCAATCTGCTCCCAGAATTTTATCCTGACTTCTTTGGGAAGATCGTTCATTCTCTTAATCACTGTATCCGGGAGTACGATCTTAGTCGCCAAACTCTTTTTTCGCCTCTTTCACTGTTTTAAAAACCCTTGCCCTTCCCTTTTCAATGTCTTTCATAGATTGAGCAATTTGTTCCTGCCATTCTTCACTCCAGAACCATGCCTGACTTCTCGGAACTTCTAACACAGGGCGGATTACAATCTCACCCTCTCGCGCCTCCACCTCTACCCGTTCTCCAATCCTTAGAGGAATATGATTCCTGACATCTTCTGGAATAGTCACCTGATATTTTTCTCTCACTTTAACGGTCGTCGCCATCGGTCATTACTCCCCTTTTATTACTGTATTACTTTCACTACAATCATACAAAACAGACTCTATATTGTCAACTGTCTGTATGAGAAAACATGGCAAAGTCTTCCATCCCCTTTACCCCGTTAGAAAGATCAGATGGTTACCCATTGTGAAGATTAGAATCTCTCGGGGACTTTCTAACGGGGCTTATCCCCATTTTATTCGATTTGATAGGTCCGTTTTGGATTCCTAAAATAAAAATTCAAAAACCAAAGTGGAAAACTTTTTCCACTTTTCGATTTCTTTTTATTATCAATAGGATAGTACTACAGCGACACATTGATTTTGAATAGTTTCGCCTTGGCGACAGCCTTCTTTCTGTGAGAGATATATGCAACATGGTTATGATGAGTGTGGTATTTGATAATTTCTATGGCTCCTTTCAAAGTCA
>VGRY01000090.1 GCA_016875195.1 Deltaproteobacteria bacterium | reverse complement strand
TCAATCTGATCCCTGTGACACGAGTATCGGTATAGATGGCGGCCCCTCTGTTTCTGGCTCCCTTGGCTAGGGCATAGGTCACGCCGCTTGGGTCGATCTGGCCATCCGTAGGAAGAATGGCGGCTCCAACAATACCTTTTGGGATCATCACCGGGAAGAGGTTGCAAGCCTCTTTCGGACCGATCAACTCCATGGGAAGGCCAAAGGTTTTTGCCATTGCAGCAGAGCGACGCAACTCCTCCATGCGATCCTTTGAGGATGCAATCCGGAGACCTCCCACCGGACTCCATGCCGTATGCTGACCGGTCTCTTCTTCGAGTTTGGAGTAGAGTTCGACACTGCATTTAAGCATTTTGGTGATATTGACCGAGGCCCGGAGTTGACCGACCAGGCCTGCAGCATGAAAGGTGGCGCCGCTGGTCAGTTCTCCTTTATCTATTACGACCACATCTCTCCACCCCATCTTTGTGAGATGATAGGCAATACTGCAACCCGTAATTCCGCCGCCGATGATGACAACCTGCGCCTGATCCTTCATTTGTTTATCCCCCGGAGTATTGTTAGTACGCTTACTTTTCTAACCTCACACCCATTATGGGAGTCGAAATCCCAATAACCAAATCACAAATTCCAAATAATCACCAATGACCAAATTCCAATTTACATACTAAAACATTGGCAATTGAATATTGGAATTTATTTGGTTATTGGTACTTGGGATTTGGTGCTTCATATGCGACCTATGTTGACAGGACTAATTGAAAAATGGGTTTTTGTCAATCGCTTTTCATAAGAAAAAAGGTTGACAAAAAAATTCGGTTTCGATATACATTTAGGCATTGGTCATAAGACAAAAAACAGCCAGAAGAAGAGGGGAGGTGATATTTTTAAGGACTTAAACGTCGTTAATAGATCAAAATATTTTGAATAAAAAAGGAGGAGTTTAATCGTATGAAGAGAAAATGGTTGGCATTGGTGGTCAGTTTTTTGTTAGTGGCTTTTCTTTCAGGAAGTGCAATAGCCAAAGATAAGGTGGTCGTCTACACCTCATTGGAAACCAATGAAATTGATAAGTATCGGGAAGCCTATCTGAAGGACCTTCCGGATCTTGAAATCCATGTCATCCGGCTCTCCACAGGGGAACTCGGCGCCAGGATGTTAGCCGAGAGAGCGAACCCTCAGGCAGACCTGATTTGGGGATGGGCGGTAACGAATCTGGAGGATTTTGTCCTGAAAGGAATGCTGGAACCGTATAAGCCAAAGGGCGTTGAGAAATTGGAGAAAAGATTCGTCAACCCCCAGTTCAATTATGTGGGTATCGACATGTATATTGCTGCCTTCTGTGTGAATACGAAGGTCATGAAGGAAAAAGGGCTTCCCATGCCCAAGGGATGGAATGATCTGCTCAATCCGAAGTTCAAAGGGTTGATCGCCATGCCAAACCCGGCAGCGTCAGGCACAGGGTTTCTACAAATTTCAAGCATCCTCCAGATGTATGGGGCAAAAGAAGGCAAGGAGGATGGTTGGGAATTCCTTAAAAAACTGGATAAGAATATGGGCGAATATATTAAGAGTGGTTCAAGGCCGGCCACGAGGACGGCCGCCGGTGAATTTGCGGTTGGGGCATCCTTTGATTTTGTCGTAGCCGAACAGAAAAAGCAGGGATTCCCTGTTGAGTTTGTATTTCCTATTGAAGGAGCAGGCTATGAAATAGAGGCGAATGGTCTTCTCAAAGGTGCCAAAAACGTTGCAGCCGCCAAAAAATTCCTGGACTGGGCCATCAGCGAAAATGCGATGAAAGAATATTCAAAATTTAAATACGGTGTGACCCTTCCAGGCATTCCGACACGGCCAGATCTTCCCAAATTGTCTGAGATTAAACTCTATCCCATGGACTTTGCCTGGCAGACAAAGAATCGGGATGATATCCTGAAAAAATGGGAGACCCTATTTTTGAAATGAGAGGGTAGTTTTTTGAGGGCATCCCGAAAAATCGGGATGCCCTTTTTTTTGATCCATTCGATAATGCTCAGGATCAACCCTGAACTCCGCGGCCGGAGATCTGGTTGAAGGGAAGTCCCAGCATGTACAGTTTGATGTCGAAAGGTTGACAAAAATTATCAATTTGATTAAAAACCTTTATAGACAGGTGATCAGGTTTTATTAAAAATAAATTATTTTTGTTTTTGCGTGGATGGGTTTTCCTTTTAACCCTTCCACACCTCCCCTTAATGTAAGGGGAGGCTGGGTGGGGTTATTTATAGAGGGGAGTTAAAAAGAAAAGAGAATAAGGATTTTCTAAAGGTAGGACAATAAGATGGGTAGAAACCTCAGACTTGAGAATCTCACCAAACGCTACGGGACGCTGACCGCTGTGGATCAGGTCAATCTGGAGATCGAAGAAGGAGAGTTCATCTGTTTTCTCGGGCCGAGCGGCTGTGGAAAGACAACGGTCCTCAGAATGATCACCGGGTTTGAGACCGTGACTGATGGACATGTCCTCTTCAACGGGAAGGTGATCAACCACCTTATCCCCCAGAAAAGGGAGTTTGGAATCGTCTTCCAGTCTTACGCCCTCTTTCCCAATATGACCGTAGAGGAGAATATCGCCTTCGGCCTGAGAATGAGAAAGATGAATCAACAGGCCATTGCCAAGAGGGTAGATCAGATGCTGGATCTTGTCGGACTTAGGGACTGGAGAAAGCTCCTCCCTGCCCAGTTAAGCGGAGGCCAGCAGCAGAGGGTCGCTCTGGTTCGGGCTCTGGCGCCGGATCCACAGGTTCTCCTTCTGGACGAACCTTTGAGCGCACTCGATGCTAAGATCCGGGTTCGCCTCCGTGCGGAGATCAAACGGTTTCAACAGGAATTGAAGAAGACGATGATCTATGTCACCCATGATCAGGAAGAGGCCCTTTCGATTGCCGATCGAGTGGTGGTGATGGAAAAAGGACAGTTCCGGCAGGTGGGAAAACCCATCGATATTTATAAATGCCCGAGCTGCGATTTTGTAGCGGATTTTGTGGGGACATCCAATTTTTTTAAGGGGGTGCGGACGGATAATCGTGTAAAGACCGAACAGTGGGAATTAACGGTTGCTCAAGCAGGATCCTCTTACCGGGAAAAGGTGGTTCTTGCCATTCGACCGGAAAAGATCGAAGTCTTCCGGCCAGGAGAGCCGACACATCATCTCATTCTCTCCAACCTGATTCCCGGGAAGATCGATGTCGTCACCTTCCTGGGGGCGGCTGTTCGATTGGTCGTCAATATGGATGGGGAGGAAGTGATTTCCGATGTGATCGAGAAAGTATTCGAGCAGAGGGGGTTCAAGCAAGGCGATGATATTCTCCTCTATTTTCCTCCTGAAAGTTTTCTCGTCTATCCGGAAGGAGAGGGTATGGCATGAACCGACCTGAGATCGACCGCTTCTCCCCGGTTTCATCCTCTTTTTTATCGCGGGCCATCACCCCGGACAGAGTGATCACAGGAGTGGCCTTTGCCTTTTTCCTGGCCATTCTTGTCTTTTTTCTTCTCTACCCTGTCGTGGATATCTGTCGGCTCAGTTTCTTAAAAGAGGGAACGATTACATTTGAAAACTATATATCCTATTTTTCCAGTCCAAGGATCTTCAGGTCCTTCACCAATAGCATCTATGTTTCCATTGTGACGATGATCATTACGACCGTGACCGCCTTCTTCTTTGCCTATGGGTTGACCCGGACAACGATACCAGGGAAGGGGATATTCTACACCGTTTCGACCCTCCCCCTCATCGCTCCGACCATCATCCAGGCCCTGGCTCTCATCCTCCTCTTTGGCCGAAATGGTTTGATCACACGATATCTACTGGGCACGGACTGGAATATCTATGGAGCCACGGGCATCATCATAGGAGAATGTCTCTACTGTTTTCCAAATGCCCTCTTCATCCTCTATACCACTCTCTCCGCGGTGGACACCCGGATGGATGAGGCGGCCCAGAGCTTGGGGGCCTCTGCCCTGAAGACCTTCTATAAGGTGACGCTTCCTTCAGCGAAATACGGAATTGCGAGCGCGGCCGCGCTGACATTCAACCTCACCATCACCGATTTCGGGATCCCTGTGGTGATTGGAGGAAATTATCCTGTCTTAGCCACTGAGATCGTTTCACAGGTCTTCGGACTCCAGCGTTTTGACTTAGGGGCGACCATCAGCGTCATCCTCCTCATTCCCTCTATCAGCGCATTTGTCGTCAACTATTACTTGACTAGAAAGAGTTATGCCTTAATCAGCGGCCAAGCCAGGCCTTTTCTGCAGCCTTCCCGCCCTCTCAAGAAGTGGGGGTTTACGATTTATTGCGGATTCATCTGCCTCTGTATTCTCGTTGTTTTTGCCACCGTCTTTTTAGGATCGTTCGTGAAAACTTGGCCTTACGATTTTTCACTGACCCTCAAACACTTCGACTTCCCATCGCTGGGAGCCCATGCCCCTCTTTGGACAAACTTCTGGATCTCGGTTTTGCCCGAAAGTACTTTCCGAACGATGATTGCCTATAAATATGCCCCGATCTGGACCAGCCTTTTGGTTTCCATCGTCGTTGCCATTGCCGGCGCCTCTCTGACTCTTCTTGCAGGTTATATCATTGAGAAGAAAAAACCAAAAGGAGAGCAGATCCTCTATACGCTGAGTGTTTTGCCGGCGGCCATTCCTGGGGTGGTGATGGGGCTGGGGTATGTGTTGGCTTTTAACAAGCCTTACTTCTTCATCTATGGGACGATCTGGATCATCATCATCAACATCATCATCTGTAATTTTACCCTGGGCGTTCTGACCAGCATTGCCAATCTGAAACAGATCGACAAATCGATAGAGGAGGCGGCCGTCAGCCTTGGGGCTGGACCGATCTCGACTTTTACAAGGGTTGTTTTTCCCCTATCGAGAGTGGCTTTCCTTTCTACTGCCACTTTCTTCTTCATGAGGGCAATGACAACGATCAGTGCGGTGATCTTCCTCATCTCCGCAACGATCAAGCTGGCGGCCATCGAAATCATCTTCCTCGATGTGGACGGTCGGACTGCCAGCGCCAATGCGATGTGTACGGTTGTGGTCGCCATGGTGATCGGAGCGCTCCTGGTCATGCGTCTGGTGACTGGCAGGTCCGCATTGAGCGGAATGGTTTCGGGGAAGTGATTGCCCATTGGCATTAGGTTATTCATGAACCATGAAAATGGTCTGTGGGCAAGGGGTAAAAAGAAAATGGGTTTACGGTGACGATGCTGGTATCGAAGCAAGAAGCTCGGGAGACAAAGCTCGAGCATCCAGATTCTATTCACGAGCTTCGATACGAGCGTCGACAACGATAAACGTAATTTAACAGCTCAGACACCGTTGCCTTTACCGTTGAGCGGACTACTTATTTTCCTAATTAAAAGGCGAGATATCCATGCCAGAGACATTTCAACTTGATCCGGGAGTTCCCAAGTATTTACAGATTAGCCACTGGTTGATGGAGATGGTCCAGAAGGGTCGCTATGCGGTGAATGATAAATTGCCTTCAGAGTCGAAATTAGCGGAGTTGTTCAAGGTTAACCGCAATACAGTCCGGCAGGCCATTTCCGATCTGGTGACCAAGGGAGTCATCCAGAAGCGAAATGGCGTAGGATCTTTTGTCGTTGGCCAGGCTGCCCAGCCCGTTAAATATACCCTTCAACACATCTCCAGTTTTACCGATGACATGATCCACATGGGGATTTCCCCAAAGACCCGGCTCCTCAGCAAATCCGTCATCGAAGCGCCCGCTGATGTGGCGGAGAAGATGATGCTGGGGAAGGAGAGGCTGGTCATTCTTACAGAACGGCTCAGGCTTGGAAACGGCATTCCCCTGGTCATTGAACGGAGTTATCTTCCACACAAGGAATATAAAACCATTTTGAAGATGCGACTGACCGGGTCTCTCTACCATCTTTTAACTAAAAAATTTCGTGTAGTCCTTCATCGGTCGATCCAGACCTTCCGCGCCACTCTTCTCTCTAACAAGGATGCCAGATTGTTAGGGGTTCCTCCTCACTCGCCGGGGATCTTTCTTGAAAGCGTGATTTACGATTCGAAAAACATCCCCGTGGAGGTTCTCCACGCCTTTCACCGGGGGGACAAATATATTTTTGAAGTAGAATCCGGGAAGTACCGTTATGATCTGAAGGGATGAAATAAGGCTTGACAAAAATTTTTTTCCTTGTTACCTGTATAGATAGGTAGTTAGGTAAGGATGAAATCCGAAATTCGAATATCGAAATCCGAAACAAATCCAAATTTCCAATTTTCAAAATTTAAGGGTTTTTGTTTGGATCATTTGATCTTTGAGAATTCGTGCTTGTTTCGGAATTCGGATTTCGTGCTTCGAATTTAATTATTGAGGAGGTTTTATGAGTGATTTGAAACGTTATCTTGTGCCATGGATTGATCAGATCAAGCCCTATGATACCGAAGACCTGGTGGTCGCCTGGTCCAAACCGGAACTCAAACGAATGATGATCAATGAAAATCCCATCGTTCCCTCGGAGAAGATCGTCCATGCCATTACAGAGGCGGCAAAGATGGGGAACCGTTATCCTGACAATGGACCACGTGTTCGGGCGAAAATTGCGAAACAGTATGACCTTGGACCGGAGAACGTCTATATCAGCCATGGTTCTTCGGAGATCATCGATATGGTTATGAGGCTTTTTGTCACTCCCGGAGACGAAGTCCTCCTACCCAATCCCACTTTCTCCCTTTATGGCATTCGGGCCAAAACCGTGGGCGGGAGTGTGGTGACTGTGGACCTGGGTTCCGACCTCCAGTATGATGTCCCGGCGATGCTGCGCGCCGTCACCCCCCGTACCAAATTGATCATCGTCTGTACTCCCAACAATCCCACAGGCGATTTCATCCCGGACGACGAGCTGATGAAGATTGTTGAACTCGGCATCCCGACCATGATCGATGAGGCTTATCTAGAGTATCATCAAGAACATGAGTCTAAGGCCCCTCTGATCAGAAAATATAATCATATCATTGTTGCCCACACGTTCTCCAAAGCCTTCGGGATGGCGGGGATTCGATTCGGATATGCCTTAGCCGATGAGAGTTTGATCGGTTACTTCCGGAAGATGCAGATCCCCTGGAACACCAGCCTCCTCTCCATTGCTGCAGCCGAGGCAGCTCTGGAAGAGGAAGAGGAGTTGAAGCGGAAGGCCGCTTACAACAATGCAGGCGTGGAATATGTTTGTAAAGAGCTCGCAAAAATCCCGGGAGTCAAGCCTTATTTTTCCCACGGCAATTATGTGATGATCGATGCCACGGATGCAGGAGTAACCGGCAAAGAGATCGTCGAATATGTCTTTGAGAAGGCAGGGGTCATGATTAAATACTTTGCTCCTTTCCGGGGACGGAGCGGATTTTTCCGGATCAGTTTGGGCACGCACGAAGAGAATTCGCTCTGCGTCTCAGCCATCAAACGTTTCTTCGAAGACAGGAGGAAGGAGAAGTGAGCATGAAATTGACACCCCTTGAACAATTGATGACGACCCATCCTGGTCTGGAAATCTGGTGGGATTCTTCGCCCCTGATTTACTCTTCATGGGCAGAGGGAGTTTTGCAAAAGACAGCTCCGGGCCGGACCGAAGAGGTCCGGGAGCAACTGAAGAGACTTTTTGATCCCGAACAACCTGGGAAAACTATCTTTCGTGGAGTGACGACCAATCCCCCTCTTTCTCTCGGAGTGATCAAAGCACGAGAGGCTTACGTGGCAAAGATCGTTGATGACCTGATTGAACAGAACGCAGGTATCGATAAAGAGTCTCTTTTCTGGATGACTTATAAAGAGATTGTCCGTATGGGAGCGGAGATGTATCTGGAGGTGTTTAAACAATCCGGATACAAGTACGGATATCTTTCGGGCCAGGTCGATCCCCGAAATCTAACTGATCTGGAGAAGATGAAGTCTCAGGCTCTGGAGTTGGCAAGCCTCGGTCCGAATGTGATGGTTAAAGTTCCCGGAAGCAAACAGGGATATGAGGTCATCCGGTTTCTCACCTCGAAGGGAATTTCAACGAACAATACCCTCACGTTTGTCCTTCCCCAGTTGATGGCCTGCGCTAAGGCGGTCAAAGAGGGGTTGGAGATTGCGAAACAGAATGGTGTTGATTTGACTCGCTGGAGATCTGTGATCACCCATATGACTGCACGATACGGCGACTTAGGAGATCTTAAGAAGGAAGCAGAATCGCTCAAGATTAATCTTACCGAAGCAGATATCCGATGGGCTGAACTCGCCATTTTCAAAAAGGCTTATTGGTTGCTGAAAGAGAGGAATTATCCGAGCAAGATGCTCATCTGTTCCATGAGGATCAGTCCGGAGATCGATGGGAAGAAACATTGCTGGCATCTTGAGAAGTTAGCAGGAGGCGATATTGTTTTCACCTGTCCGCCTTCTTTTATCGAAGGGACGTTTGAATTTCTTGATGGCGTTGAGTTTAAGTCTCAGATTGAAGAGGAGATCCCAAAACCTGTTCTGGATAAGCTGTTGCGTCTTCCCTATTTTGAAAGGGCCTATCGTGAGGATGGTTATACTTATGAAGAGTTCAATACCCATCCGGTCACGATTGTTACAGCCAATGAATTTTCTAAAGCCACAGAGGGAATGGTCGAATTTGTAGCAAACCGCTTAGCCATAAAGCACAGTTGAGATCTAAGATGATCATTGGAATTCCAAAAGAGATCAAGACCGGAGAGAGGCGAGTGGCGATGACGCCCCAGGGAGTCGATGCCCTGGTTTCTCATCATCACAAGGTTCTGTTTGAGATGGGGGCAGGGGAAGGGAGCGGCTTCGGCAATGGGGAGTATGAAAAAGCAGGGGCCATTCTCACCGAAAACGTCAAGAAGATATGGAAAGAAGCAGACCTTATCGTCAAAGTAAAAGAGCCACAGGATCAGGAGTTTCCTTTGTTGAGGCCGGGGCAGGTCCTGTTTACCTATCTTCACCTCGCGGCCAGCAAGACTCTTACCAAGGCATTATTAGCTTCCGGTATTATCGCCATTGGTTATGAGACCGTTCAGGAACGGGATGGTTCGCTCCCTTTGCTCAGACCCATGAGTGAGATCGCGGGAAGGGCTTCGGTCCTTGCCGGAGGCATGTGCCTGGAGGCGAAGTACGGGGGCAGGGGAGTCCTGCTCTGCGGGGCATCAGGCGTTCCTCCTGCGAAGGTGGTCATCTTTG
>VGRY01000089.1 GCA_016875195.1 Deltaproteobacteria bacterium | reverse complement strand
ATCACTGTACTATTGGTAGCCTTAGCTGCAAAACGCTCCGGACATGAAGATAAAATTCGTTTCGTTAAATCATTCATCCCTACCCTCTCCCGAGAGGCTTCAAAAACAATTTCGTGAAGCCCTATTTGCCAAAGGGAGGCGAAAGGGGTTCCCCCTTTGGAAAAGGGGGATTAAGGGAGATTTTATGAAGATTCTTTTGATCCATTGACTCATAATTCTCTTCTTTTCAAAAAGCTAAATTGATACCAAATTTCAAATGACCTAAACGAATCTGTTTAAGATTTTGGTCATTGGTGGTTGGAAATTATTTGGAATTTGGGATTTGGATTTTGGAATTTCCTGGCATGTAAACTTCCTTATAGATAAGGCCATATCTGACTCCATGGCTGCTGATCATGAAGGATGAGCAATCAGCTTCTTCCATGATGAGATAGAGAATCGTCCCTCCTGCCAAGATGACATCCGCACGGGCGGATGGGAGTCCTTTAATCGTTTTCCTTTCTTCAACAGTCTTTGAGAGATATAGAGATAACTGATTTCTGAGTGCCTCCCTTGTCAAGACAAACCGGTGGATCTTTTCAGGGATAAATATCTCAAGCCCGAGCTCCACCGATGCCAATGCTGTTCCTGTTCCTCCGATTGAGATCATCAATACGGGTTCTCTGGGAAAGGAAAAACGTGAGAGTTGCTTTCGAATCTCCTCTGCCATAGCCTTCCATTCCGCCTCTTTCACTGGATCAGAAAGAAGAAACCTTTCTGAAAATCGGACAATCCCAAGTGGAAGACTGGTCCATTGGAGGATATCATTGTCCTTTCCATGGATCAGTTCTGTGCTTCCTCCCCCTACATCCACGACCAGAAGCACCCTCTCCCTATCCTTCAGGTCTTCGGCAACAGCCAGAAATGAGAGATGGGCTTCTTCTTCGCCCGAAATGACATCGATCGAAAGGCCGTAGTTTTCTTTAACCCTCTGAAGGAATAAGGCAGAGTTTTTTGCCTCTCTCAGAGCACTCGTGCCGACGGCAAAGATTTTTTCAACCCCAATTTCCCGGCACTGTTTTAAATATCCCTTCAGCGCTTGGAATCCCCTCTGCATTGCTCCTTCGGAAAGAACTCCGGTTTTGTGAACTCCCTCCCCCAGCCGGACAATGGTCTCTCTATCAAGAACTGTGTTCAGCTTTCCCTGGCAAACTTCCGCAATGAGCAGGAGGATGGTATTGGTTCCGATGTCAATGGAGGCCACCCTCTCAGGAGAAGTAGGGGCGGATTTCACGGCAAACCACCTCGGGGTAGAAGTTGGATGTGAGTTCGGATTGGAGGGCTTCGAAGGAAGTCCAATCATTCAAGTAATAGGGCTGGATGGGAGTCCTGGAAATCATCCGGAGAAGAAGTTGGTGTGATGCTTCACCGGAGAAAGAGTAGATGGCAAAATTAAAACTATTCAAATTTTGATCATAGTAATACTTGAGGGTTGAAACGATGCCCTTCGCGAGGGACGACGTCTCCTCTTGCCCGAGGGTGGTGAGGGATGCATGATCTTCAACCACAGCGCAGATTTCGGTGGCGCCAATAGGGGCAAATGAGACAAACCAGTGAACTTTCCCGAATGTCGCTATGTACCTTTCTCCAATCTCCTTTTCAGCGTGTACGAGATCGCTCCAATAGAGAGATTTGTTTCTCTCATAATAGGAAGAACAGCCATTGAGTAACCATTCCATTTCATTCGTGGGGATGGGATCGCCAATGACTTGAAGGTGAGGATGGAGGATACTGCTTCCTCCGGGAAGGAGAAAATTTTGACTGATCTGCCAGAACCGGGCATTGGGATCGTAGGACATCGTCTTCTGAATGATCTGGGAAGCTACTGAGAATCCTCGCACGTAGATTTCGGGCGTAAATTCATGGAGGTTGAGGAAATGTTCCTCCCCAAGTACGATGACACTCCCATAGGTTCCAGCCGGGAAGAGATTCGGAAAGCCGACCGATTTCCCTATGGAAATTCTTCCTTCTGGGGCGATCTCTTTTAAAAAGGTAGGTGTTTTCAGGAGGACGTTTTCCGGGCAGAAGATACACCCCCTTGATTCCTCGACCATCTTAGAGAAATCAAACTTCCCTTTGGATGGCAGAGACCAGGTGATGATCCGGCTTCTTCTTTTGGTCAATGGATCGATGCGAACTTCAGTGGGGACAGAGACTGACTCAAACCCTTTGAGGGGAGAATGAAAGTCAGATTGAAGATGGTACCGCTCAAATTTTATTTCCATAGTTCATGCCACGAATACCACGAATGGTATCGAATAAATCGAATTTCAATTCCATTCGTGAAATTCGTTGTCATTCGAATCATTCGTGACTTTCATTTATTTTTTCGAGTACGGCGGCGGCCAGAAGCGGAAGCATCAATTCGTGGTGACCAATCAATGTATAGCCTTTTCCTCCCTTCAGCGTTGGCCTTTTGACCACATTCAGGGAAGGCCGGTAATGGTGAATGAAGTCCATATTCACCGTGGTGAGGTTAATCAGGGGATGCCCCAGGTTTCTTGCAAGGGCAAGAGCCTTTAAAAAGACCTCAGGGAGAATGACAGCTGAGCCCAGATTGATGTAAACTCCCTTTTCCAGTTTGGCTACAAGGGAGGCGAAGGTTCGAAAATCTTGAAGGCTCCCTTTCCCAATGGCTGAGCCATCTGCAGAAGGCCCCATGTGATTGATATCCGTTCCAATGGCAATATGAACCGTGATCGGGATTCCAAGCCTCTGACCTGCGGCAAGCAAAGAGAATTGTTTATAAGGAAATTTTCCAGAAAGGATTTTATTACCTATTGACTCACCGATCCCCCATCCTTTCTGGGCTCCATCCCGGATGGCAAGATTGATGGTTTCATGGGTCTCTTTAACCATCCCGAACGTTCCTCTCGAAAGTTCCTCATCGACCTCTTCGGAGGTGTGGCCGGTCATGGCAATTTCCACATCATGCACCAGACAGGCACCATTGATAGCAATCCCTTTCAATACGCCTTTTTCCATTAAGTCGATGAGGATGGGATTGAGTCCAACCTTGATGGGATGGGCCCCCATTCCGAGGAGGATCATCCTTTTTTGTTGGAATGCTTTTGCAATTCGTTCGACCACCTCTCTAAACTCCTTTCCAGCGAGAATTCCTGGGAGGGAATTGAAGAAGTCTGTCAACGTTCCCCCATTCTTCCAGGGTCTGGCAAAGAAGGTTTTTTCTACTTTATGTCTTTTTCGTTTTAGCGGTGTGAATGTAACTTGGTTGAGATCCAGAGGCTTTTGTCTATTTTTCATCATCATCCCCTTAAGTCATTCGTTATCTGGAACCATCGCCGCCATAGATGGCAGGATTATTGAGAAAGAGATAATGTTCGACCAGTTCACAAAGGATGTGTCCAACGAGGATGTGTACCTCCTGAATGCGGGGCGTACTGGAAGAGGGGACGATGAGGGAAAAATCAGAGACTTTTGCCAATTCGCCGCCATCGCTTCCTGTGAGGGCGATGGTTTTCATTCCCATCTCCTTGGCGATTTCAAAAGCCTTGATAATATTGGGTGAGGTTCCGCTTGTGCTGATGCCGACCGCGATATCTCCCTCCTTGCCAAGAGCTTTCAGTTGTTTGGCAAAGACTTCGCTAAAGGAGAAGTCGTTTGAAACGCTGGTGAGAATTGAGGTGTCCGTGGTCAGAGCAATGGCGGGAAGAGGTGGCCGATCCATAATATAACGGTTGACAAATTCTGCGGCGAGATGCTGGGCATCTGCTGCGCTTCCTCCATTTCCGAAGAAAAAGAGCTTGTTGCCTACCTCGAAGCAATGAGAGATCAGCTTGACTACATCAAGGAGTTTCGAGAGATTCTCTTTTAAAAAATTGGTCTTTACCTCGGCGCTTTCCTTGAATCGCTTCTGGATGATATTTTCCATATTGTCGAAATATTATCCTTCCCGTTCCTTCCTGTCAAGAAAACGTTTTTCCCTCATCCCAATATATAGTCTTATCGTTTTGTAGTCTTATAGGTATTTGATTAACCGACTGTCCGACTAATGACTATGGGACTATAATTTTTGGGTGTTTTCCAGCGGCGGTTGAGCCATGACCACTGGCCAGGGTATTGTCTCACCGTATCTTCAATCACCTTTGTAAACTTCACGCTCAGAGTCTCTATATCCTTTTCGAGATCGGATGTTTTTTCTATGGTGATGGGTGGGCCAATCATAAGCCTCCTGGAATTGTTACCCTCTCTCAGAATGAACATCGGTAAAATGGGGGCATCTGTCTTCAAAGAGAGCATTGCGGGGCCCACCGGGGTAAACGCGACCTGTCCGAAAAAAGGAGTGGGAACGCCCCCACGCCTCTGTTGTTCATCAGCGATGAGATAGAGAATCTCGTTTCGGCGAAGGCAGTTTAAAGATTTTTTAAGAGAAGAGGTGGTCGGTTTCAGAGGGAATGGGTTTTGTCCAAGACGTCTTTGTCGATCTCCCAGTGTCTTCCAGAGCTTTGGGTAATTTCCCTCATTATATATCAGGTTGAACCGGTATCCTGATAGGGAGAGCCGGGCTCCGACTAACGTAAATAGCCCGAGATGAATGCCAAGGGCGATCACTCCTTTTCCCTGGGAAAGAGCGGATTTTAGGTATTCCTCTCCTGATATTTCAATTTTAAGAAGATATTCCTCAAAGGGGTTGACGTAGAAATAGACTGATTCAAAAGGAGTCAGGGCGAGGTTTAAAAAGATTTCTCTGACAAGTCTGGCAATTTCGTTGGAGTCTTTTTCTTTGCCAAAGGCGAAGGTGAGATTTTGAATCACCCTTGTTTTGTACTTCTTGTGGAGGGCAAAAAGTGTGGCTGCGAGGAACTTGGCGAGCACGATCACCATTCCATGAGGCACGAAACGGAACAGAAAGAAAATGCTGATGGTGAACCCATTGATCAGGACATCTCCAACAAGGTGTCCTATTTTTGCTCTGCGCTTCTTCATGTGAAACCGAACATTGATAGAATTCCGATATGCTATCAACGATAGAAGATTTCCATGAAGATTTCAACTGGTATTGTGATATGGCTTATCTTTGACAAGGCTCATTTGATACGTTCGACGGCGCCAAACCCCGATTTTCAAATCGGGGTAAAAAGCGCTGCTCAGTATCAACCCTGAGCATACCCCGGACCTAAGGCCGGGGAGTCGAATGGGTTGATTATTGTTCTGTTCTATCACAAAATAATATCTAACAGGATGCTGAAAAAAGCCCATCTACTTTGTTCCCCTCATCCTTCGTCGTTGCGGCGTACATCCAAGTACGCCTCTGGCCGACTCACTAACTCGTCGGCGTGGCAAGAGTCGCTCCTTTTTCGTCGCGACGCCACTCTCAGGATTTCGCCTGCCTGCGCGAAGCCGCTTCGGCGAAGGCAGGGGCGCCTCGTATCTGGGCATTTTTGAGCATCCTGCATAAAAAGACTTTTTCAGCAAACTGCTAATAATGGAAAAAGTACCTGTAGGCGGATCGATGAGAAAGAGTCATTTACGTCGGTTTTCCATCTTGTTCCAAAACTTTGCCGATTCAAACAGGCCGACCGTTGCATTTTTTATCTGTATGTTTGCATTGGTCCTCCTCTACCGGATTCAACTCACCTGGGCGCTTCTCACAAGTTCAATGAGACCCTTTGATTTCGATCCCTCGACCCATCCTCTGTGGTTTATGGTGAGATATTTTCCTTACGACCTGGCCCTCCTTTTATCCTGTTTCCTGCTTTTGTTGCTTTTTTCTTATTTCCTTACTCTTGTGAAGGAAAGAAGAATCCATATCTTCTTCAGACTTTCGGGATTTGTCCTTCTCCACATCGTTCTCATTTCCCTATTTGTCATCCATGGTGCTCATATACGCCTTCTCTTTGAGGCGCAGACCGGTATGAGCTTGTTCGTCATCCAGGAACTCTTTCTCAATGTCCCGTGGGGTGAGCTTCTTAAATTCATTAATTGGAAGGACGGGATATTCTTACTCATTCCTATCGGACTTTTCTGGGGAGTGTTCTTTTTACCATCGATCATCAGGACCCGAATCTTAAAGGTGTCCCTTGGGTTAGTCATTCTTCTATCTTTCTCTTCCATGATTGTGTCTGTTTCAAAAAGCCACGACCTTCCAGCCGAGATTCGCTTGAACCCGGCGGTTTTTTTTATTTCCGATATCGTGGAACAGGGGAGTTTTAAAACCTCTCGCGAGGACCGATATGCTAAAAAGGGTATGGAAGGCGGAGTAGGTCTCCAGCCTGGTGGGATGGATTACCGCGAACAGATCAAACCCATCAAGTTCCTTCCCCCCACAAAAGGCCATTCGTGGAATATCGTCTTCTTCATTATGGAATCGGTGGGCAGTCGGTATATCTTCGATGCAAGCAAGGGCCATCCTATTCCCATGCCTTTTCTCCACGGGTTGGCAAAGGAAAGTTGGTACTTTAAAAAGCACTATACTTCATCGAACATTAGCACCAAAGCTGTCTTTTCACTGCTGAGCGGGGTTTATGATTTCTTTAATCAGGAGACTTTCGGAATCCGTCCAGATGCAAATGTTCCATCCCTACATAATTATCTGCCGAAAGGTTATGAGACTTTTTTAGTAACCCCTTCTCCTATTCAGTGGTATTTCCCGGTGGCCTTTGCCAAGAATGGTGGACTCAAGGAGATGCACCACTTTGAAAACTTAAACCTCAAGGTGAGGGAGGAAAAACATTCCTTCGGTCGCTATATCGGAAGAGATGAAGTTCAGACCATTGACTTTTTTAACCGGAGAATCCAGACGGCCAAAGAGCCTTTTCTTGGCATCTATCTCAGTTTTGCCGCACATCTCCCTTATTTTGATTACGGGTCGGAATACCGCATTGTCGCACCCGATGAGCGTACGATCAGTCGTTATTACAATAATCTCAACCTTCTGGACAACATGCTGAAGCGTGTCTATGATAATCTTAAGAAAGAGGAGTTATTGGAGCGGACGATCTTCGTCATCGTGGGGGACCATGGGCAGGCATTTGGCCAGCACCATGCTGATAATTATATGCACCACCGGTACAGTTATAATGAAAACCTTGAAACGCCTGTGATCATCCATCAACCTACTCTTTTTAAACCGAAGGCGTTTGAAGTTCCAACCAGCCATGTGGACCTCCTGCCCACCCTTTTGGATGCCATGAGGATTTCCTATCCTTCTGAGTTCCTGGATGGGGAATCGCTGTTTCATCATCGTTTAAGCCGCAAATTCATTTTTATGTACGGGCATGAGGGGACGATTTCCTCCATCGATCAACAAATGGTTAAGACCCAATATTCTTTAAAAAAGAAGAAGTGCTGGGTCTTCGACTTAAAGGCCGATCCCGAGGAGAAACATCCTCTTGACTGCTCTTCCTTTAGCAGCCAGGTGGATGCACTCCGGAAATTTGTGGGGTTTCACGACGTCAGCCTGGTTAGATATAACGAGTCGATAAAGGAGAAGAAATAGATTTCCGAAGCCCCACACCTCATTTTACAAAAAATTCTCCTTGACATATGCACCAAATTTGGTACAATTCAATTTAAATGGTTGATATCTCGTTTGTTCTTAAAGTCGTATTTTTTCGATCAGAGTCTGGCAATGAGCCTGTCAGGGAATGGCTCAAAGAACTTCCGAGAGAGGACCGACGGCAGATAGGTGAAGATATTAAAACAGTGCAGATAGGGTGGCCTATTGGGATGCCGATTGCAAGAAAGATTGACAAAGACCTATGGGAAATTCGTACGACATTTGAAAGGGGTATTGCAAGAGTATTCTTCACGGTGGACAGTGGTCATATGATTCTGCTACATGGATTTATAAAAAAGTCTCAGAAGACCCCGCCAAATGAACTAAAAACAGCTCTAACCCGTCTTGGTAATTATAAGAGAGGCAACAGATGAAAAACAAACACCTGGGTTCAAGTTTCGATGATTTCCTTGAGGAGGAAGGTCTGCGTGCCGAAACAGAAGCCGCTGCCATTAAGAGAATTATTGCCTATCAAATTGAATTGGAGATGAAAAGGGCAAAACTGACAAAATCTGCCATGGCCGAAAGGATGCGTACCAGTCGCTCTGCCTTGGACAGGCTGCTTGATCCTGCCAACGTATCCATTACGCTACAGACGCTCGAGAGGGCGGCTCTTGCCTTGGGAAAGAACCTTAAAATAAAACTGGCCTAATATCGGCCCCGAATCTTAAGTTCGTTGTTCTTGTTCATCACTCACTACTCGTGACATGAAAACATTTGTTTCTAATCTAAAGCAATATTGGAATGATCGCCCCTTCCTTTGGAGCGAGTTTGGAGAAGGCCTTGCAAAGACAATACGTTTACCTACAGATGCTAAAGTCCTCATCTTAGGCCCCCATCCTGATGATCCTGAAAGCGTTTCCATCACCTGTAGAATTTTGATGCGTTCGGGTTGCGATCTCTGGGTTACGATTGTGACCCTGAGTCCTTCTGGTGTGGAGGGGGAATATGCCCAAAGGTGGGAGAATAAAAACTCGATTGACTTAGAAAAGGAAAAGGTTGACATCCGACGAAGAGAGCAAACCTTGGCAACTGAGAGGTTTGGGTTACCTCTGGATAGATTAACCTTCCTTGACATAGAGGAAGACAAGGGAGTCAATGTTCCTCATCATTCGGCCAAGATCAGAGATCATCTCCTGTCCATAGCGCCGGATATTGTCATCCTGCCTATTGGTAAAGATCCGAACCAGACACACGCACGCGTCTATCAAGTGTTTCAGGAAGCTGCCAGAGACCTTACACTCAAGAAAGAAAAACCCGTTGTCGCTTTATATAATGAGGATCCTAAAACGCTTGAGATACGGCACGACCTCTTTGTTCTTTTTGGTGAGAAAAATGCGGAATGGAAAAAAGCATTGCTAAGGATTCACGATTCTCAACAGCAGAGAAATATCAACCACCGTGGTATAGGATTCGATGAACGAATTCTTCATATGAACCATCTGAGTTATAAGCGGTTTCAAGAAATGTTGCCCCATGTGGATAGCCCAGCCCAATATGCAGAGGTTTTTGAGATAGAATTATTCGATTTTCCTTGAGGAGTATGATATCTATTACATGAGTATGTAAAAAGTGAACTTAAAAAATGAGAAAGGGACACGATGAATCTCTACGAAGAAATTAAGGAAATGATTAAGGCTGAGCTTGCCGTGGACGATGAGGCCGTCGTACCGGAAGCCCACTTGCAAGACGATCTGGGAGCTGACTCCCTGGGACTTCTGAACCTGGCTGAAGCCATTGATGCGCGGTACGGTTTGCAGTTGCAAGGCGATGACCTTGTGGATATTCCTAATGTGGGAGAACTCGTGGCATTGGTTGAGTCAAAAATTGCTTTGAAATCATAACTTCTCCCCCTTCAAGGGGGAGAAGGTGTGAAAAAATTATGAAACAATTAAAAAAAGCTTGACATAGCCATATAACTACGATATCCTCCTTTCAACATTCTTGAGAGGAGGCACTTTCCATGGGATATTTGACCAAAGTTCAGGTG
>VGRY01000088.1 GCA_016875195.1 Deltaproteobacteria bacterium | reverse complement strand
TTCGATTCCCCACTTTCGCTCGCAGGCAGATCTCAAGGGATGTTCTCAATTTGGTGAAGCAGCAAGGCGAAAGATTGGTTGGTTCCTTCGTGACCGTGCAACCAGGTCGTATCCGTATTAGCCACACGCCTTAAAGCTAACCTCGTTTTTAGGAAGGCCTTTTGCATAGGGAAGGCTCCGGTGTCGGATCTTGAATTGTGAATTTAGGGAAAGGATCTCAGGACCAAGCAACAGTAATTCAAAACCAACCCGTAAATACCTCAATAATCCACTTAATTTCCTATTAAATTTCAAATAGATAAACCCCGTTAGGAAGTCCTTGGTTTTTGAACAGGATGGTTCGCACGAGGCAATCAGAGATGTTTTTTAGCGGGGTGAACCTAGGACACTTCCTGGGGGAGGTGTTGGTTTAGAATAGAGGACGTTGAAAGTGTTCCAGATGAATTGAAACTTAGCCGTTTAAAGATGAGTGATCAGGGCTAAAGCCCTGAGTTACCTATTACGGACCAATTTTATCACAACCCAACTTCTATATTGAATCCTTTTGGCTTTGGACATAGAATAGGGGGCATATTAATTAGAAAATAAAATTTCTAACCCCCCTTCATCCCCCCTTAAACTAAGGGGGGAATAGAGGGGGGTTACGGATTTTCATGGTTCGTGGGTGACCCGCGGCCATGGGGCATTCATTTATCAACAGCCATTTTTTAGAAAAGAAGAGATTAAGAAGGTTGGAACATCATGGCAGATGTTAAAGACAAAGGGCGATTCTTGGTGACTGGGGATTTTCCGGGGCTTGAGTCGTCCTTTGTTGATGAAATCAGGTCAGCGAGAGCGAAAGACCCATTTGCTCCCCTTCTCATCCTTGTCTCATCGAAACTCCTCGGGCTTCATCTTCGCCGTTTTCTTGCTGAGCAGGGGGTGAATCATTTTAACCTCCGGTTCAAGACGTTAGAAGAGTTTGCAAGGGAGATCAGCACTCCTCATCTTCTTTCGCAGGGCAAGACCGAAATCCCCCGATATGCGGATGAGTTGATCATCGGCGATATCGCCGAGACCCTGGCCAAGAAGGATCAGGATTTTTACTTTAAAGAGATTGCTGACCGCTCGGGATTTCATCAGGCCACTCTTTCGACTATCAAGGACCTCAAGGATTCGTGTCTCTCACCGGATGAGCTTGAGCGACCTCTTCGCGATGCCAAGATATCGAAAATAGTTCACCTTCAGAAATTGAAGGATTTTATCAAACTCTGGAGAGGGTATGAGGAGCGGCTTAAAGTTTTAAAGTGTTACGACGAGTCAGACCTGATGGTCTTAGCAAGTCAGTGGGTGGGGGATGCGACATACCTAAACCAGGCGCCGAAGATTTTGATCTATGGTTTTTACGATTTCAACGCTGCACAGAAACGCTTACTCCAGACCTGTTTTGATGAGAAAGCGACCACGGCCTTTCTTCCTTATGAACCCACCCCTGCTTTTGATTTCGTCAAACCGGCCCTAAAATGGCTAATGGAGATGGATTTTAAAGAGTCCTCTTTTGACGGCCAGGTTTTCCAGTCCCGGACAACCTCTCTTGAGCATTTAAGCCATCACCTTTTCAGCGGCGGAAAGGTCATGGAAAGTGAGGGCAGGGAGATGGAGATCCTTTCAGCTCCTGGCGAGCCCAGAGAGGTTCGAGAACTGATCCGGAAGGCCCTTCAGGTGTCGCAGAAGGAGGGAATTCCTCTCCATGAAATCGGGGTCATTCTAAGGACTCCCGAAGAGTATTCACGACTCTTCAGGGAGGCTTTTGAAAACCTGGGGATGGAACCTTACCTCAGAGAAGGACTTCCTTTGAGTCAGACAAGGGCAGGGCGAAGTCTCATGCTACTCCTGAATGTCATCCAGCATCAGTTTTCGAGATTGTCTGTGATGGAATTTGCCACCTTTGCAAAGTTACGGACGGATCAGTTCTCTTCGGAAGATGGTCTAAAGATCGACCTCTCTCGCTGGGAGGCTATTTCGATCCAAGCAGGTATCGTCGAGGGAGAGAGGGAATGGGAAGAGAGACTTCGCAGGCTCCGAGAGAGCGGTTTGAAGAAGGAAGAGAGCGAGGAAGAGGATGAGGGAAAGAGAAGGTTTCATCCGGGGGATGTCGTTGCCATTGATCAGTTGATCCATTTCACGCAGAAGCTTTTCACCTCCCTTAAGCGCTTCATTAGGGCAAAGACCTGGGATGGAAAAGCGGAAGGCCTGCTTGATGCTTTCGAAGGCCTGGTAGAGGTGGATGATGAAGGTCTTCTCATAAAACAGGCAGTAAAGAGGCTTTCTGATCTGGATAGGATGGGCATTCTTCCATCCCAAGCCGATTTTACTCGATTGGTTGAAGAGGCGCTCCAGGAAGAGGTCAGGTCCATTGGAAAGTTTGAGCGAAACGGTCCCACCCTTGTCAACCTCATGGACGCCCGTGGCGTTCCGTTTAAAATGGTGATCGTTCCTGGCATGGTTGAAAAATCGTTTCCGCCTCTCATACGTCAGGATGCCATTCTTTTAGACAGGGAACGAAAGACGGTCAACCGATGCCTGAGCGGGAAGGAAAATGAGCCGTTGCCCATGAAAGCCGAAGGAAGGCTCGATGAAGAGAGGCTTCTTTTCCGGCTGATCGTCGGCGCTGCAAAGAAGCGGTTGATCCTCAGTTTTCCACGCATCGAGGTTGGCACGGGAAAGGAGCGGTTGCCCTCCTCTTTTCTCCTTGCCTCTGTCGAGGCCATCACCGGAAAGAGCGTTGATTTTAATCAGTTCGAAAATTTTTCAGGTTTTGATCGTATCCCTTTATCGAGAATCGCCGCCACCTCTCCAGAAGAGGCTCTGGACGAGATGGAATACGATCTCTCTCAAGGGCAGGAGAAACTGACATCGGAGAAGCCAGAGGCCCTGCTCTATTTAAGGGAAGTCTCTTCATTTTTCGGTCGCGGGCTCATCCTCGAATCTTCCCGATGGGGAAAGAGGAAATTTACAGACTACGAAGGCTGTCTTGGCTCGAAAGAAGCTTTGGGAATCTTACGCGACCGATATTCTCTGTTTAAAAAGAGTATCTCTCCTACATGGCTCGAAGCCTATGCCTCCTGCCCTTTTCAATACCTGTTAAGCAAGATCATGGGGATCGAAGCATTCACCGAACCGGAGAGGGAAGCGGCCATTTCTCCTCTGGATAGGGGAAAGCTCGTTCATGAGATCCTCTGGCAATTTTTTACAGATCTCAAAAAAGAGAGGGGGGCTTCTTTTCAATTGACATTGGAAGACCTTTTCAGGCTGGTCGAGATTGCGAACAAGAGGTTTGACGCATTTGAAAAGACGGGCGTCACCGGCTTTCCTATGCTCTGGGAGGTTGCCAAGAGAGAGATATTGGGCATGCTGAGGGATTTCTTTTATGAGGAGCTCAATGAGACAGAGTTTATCCCCGCCTATTTTGAGGTTCGTTATGGAATGAGACGCCATGGGTTTCAGGAGAGCGAGATCTCAACCGAAGACCCCATTCCTTTTAAATTGGCAGGGGAAACGATTAACTTACGCGGGAAGATGGACCGGATTGACCTGACAAAAGATGGGAAGAGGGCACGCGTAAGAGATTATAAAACCGGGAAAGTCTCAGCCAAAGAGAACGAATTTCAAGGCGGAACCACCTTACAGCTTCCGCTCTACCTCCATGCGGTTAGGCAGTTGCTCAAGCCTCTCCATAAGGGGATTCAAGTTGAATCTGCCGAATATTGCTTTCTCAAGGAGCAAAAAACGATTCCTTTTGATGCGTCCCAATTAGATGAGAAGGCATCGGAGCTTCAGGAGATCCTCCAGACCATTTCAGAGGGGGTTGAAGAAGGGATTTTTATCCCTTATCCGGATAAACAGAATTGTAAGTATCGGCTCTGTGATTTTCGGAGCCTCTGTGGAACCTGGACTTCAACTCTCTTTGATCGCAAGTCAAAGGATCCAAAGGTGAGGCGGTATTTAGAGATGGTCACAGAAGAGCGTGATGAGGCTGAAGAGGGGGAGGAATGAAATCAGAGAAAGTGCTCATTGACCGGGAGCAACGCCAAAAGGCTGCTCAAGACCTCTCTCAAAGTTACATTGTGGAGGCGGCTGCTGGAACAGGAAAGACCACTCTTCTGGTGAGCCGCATCGTCAATCTGATTATGGAGGGAGAGGCGCTCCTTGAGGAGATTGTCGCCATTACCTTTACGGAAAAGGCGGCGGCTGAATTGAAGGTAAAACTGCGCCAGGAGCTTGAGAAATCCCATCCGAATGGGTCCGACCCTTTGAAGCGCCAGCGCATTTTTAGGGCGCTCTCTGATTTAGAGCGGATGCAGGTGACCACGATTCACTCCTTCTGCGGTTCCCTTTTAAGGGAGCGACCGGTTGAGGTAGGCCTTGACCCCAATTTTGAAGTGGCAGACGGCCTGATGTCCCAGCTTGTGCAGGCAGAGGTGTGGGAGGAATGGTTTGAAAAGAAGATGGATGAAGACGATCCGGCGTTGCGCCGGGCCGTGCTTCTGGGAATGAAGCCGGACCAGATCCGCAAAATGGGTCAGGCCATGCTGAAGAACCGGGATGTGCTGGAGTGGCTGCCAGCTTCCCAATCTCTTGAGGATCTGGAAAAAGCCATCAGAGGGTTCACGAAAACCTTTCGAGAAGAGGTTGACTCGTTGAACCTATTTAAGGAATACTGCGTCAACTCTGCAGATAAAGGAATCCTGACGATTCTTGAGTTAAACGAAAAGCTGAGAAAGTTAGAATCGCTCGGCGAAAGAGAGGATCAAGAGAGGTTCATTGTTAAGGAATTCCAAAAAAAATTTTCGAATAAAGGAAGCCAAGATAACTGGCAGCCGAAGCATCAACTCAAAACCGTAAAAGGCCATTTTCAAACCCTCTCAGAACATCTCGATGAGGTCAAAACCCTCATCATCGAATCAATCATGACCGAGCTGGCCCATTGCTTAACAGGTTATATTCAGGCCTATGAGCAGACCAAGCGGGAACGAAACTTCCTTGACTTTCAGGACCTCCTGCTTTTTGCCCGAAAGATGCTCAAGGAGCATCCGGAGGTCCGGAGATACTTCCATGACCGTTATAAGTTTTTACTTGTGGATGAATTTCAGGACACCGATCCCCTCCAGGCCGAGATTGTCTTCTTTCTATCTGAAGAAGAGAGAGGAAAGGCGAAAGAGTGGAGGGGAGTTCGGGTTTCACCCAAGCGACTCTTTCTTGTGGGGGATCCCAAGCAGAGTATCTATCGATTCCGCCGGGCTGATATTGAGATGTATGAAGAGGCAAAGGCTAAATTGGGAGGAGACCATCTCCTGACCATTTCTCAGAATTTTCGGTGTGCCCCCTCCCTTACCGAGGTCGTCAATCAGATCTTTGCTAATCTGATTCAGCCTCCAGAGGATGGTCATTACCAACCAGGATATGTGCCGCTCAATTTTGGCCGAAAGGAAGGGACGCTTCCTCCAAAGAGCGGCACAGTCTTACTCTATCCACCCCGGAAAAAAGAGCTGGTGATGAGAAGCAAGGATGAAGGCCGCTTGTGGGAATCGCGGTGCATTGCCGCCTTCATTCAAAGGATTGTCAACGAGGAGAAGTGGGAGGTGTGGGATGAGTCTGACCAATGCTTACGCCCGATCCTGTTCAAAGACATTGCCATCCTGATGCGAACCTACACTCCCTTAACTTTTCTGGAAGAGGCCTTGAGAGGTTGTCAAGTGGATTACCGGGTGGGTGGTGGAAAACATTTCTACCAGCGTCAGGAGGTCGGGCAACTCCTAACCGTTCTTCAGGCGATTGACAACCCGATGGACAGTGTAGCCCTGGTGGCAGCGCTCCGGTCGCCCTTCTTTGGGATCTCTGATGAAGACCTCTTTCTGTTTCATGCAGGGGGAGGAAGGATGAATTACCTGAAGGAGGCACAGGGTACCCCACTTGAGCAGCCTTTCCGCTTTCTTGGAGAACTCCATGAGATGAGAAATGAGGCAAGTGTGTCCACACTTCTGAAGAGGCTCTATGAAGCCACGAGCGGACTGGTGCTCTTTCTCATGAAGCCGCAGGGGGAGCAGAGGGTTGCCAATCTTTTAAAGATAGGCGATATGGCACGGGCATTGGATGAACGGGGTGTGTTGAGCTTCAGAGGGTTTGTGCGATGGCTTTCCGAAAGACAGGAGGAAGAGGCTGAAGAGGAAGAACCACCCACGCTCGAACGGGAAGATAATTTTGTCCGACTGATGACGATCCACAGGGCGAAAGGGCTGGAATTTCCCATGGTCATCCTAACAGATCTTGCCCGTGAAGCGAATTTAATAGAGACATTTATCATTGACCGAAGCGGAGAGCGAATTGGCATCAAAACAGGAGACCAGAAGAGTCGGTTTTGGACACGCAATTTTAAAGAGTTAAATGAGTGGGAAGAGAAGCGGGCAGAAGCAGAAGAGAGGCGTCTCCTCTATGTGGGAATGACGAGGGCAAGGGACCTTCTTGTCCTTCCGGTGTTCTGGGTGAAGGAGAAGAGTGATGGGAAGGTGGATATTCCCAAGAGTAGCTTTTTGATGGATCTTCAGTCCTATTTAAAGGCTCCGGATCAAGTCCCGTTCGGAAAGAGGGAGAATGGCTGGATGTTCTATGAGACCCATCAGCTTGAACTGAGGCCTGATGAAAGGCCTCCTTTCCGTTTTCCATTAAACCTTGAGAAGGGAGGAGGAAAAGAGGCCAGATTATGTCTTTCCGAAAGGGAGAAGTGGAAAAAGAGTCAGGAAGAATGGAAAAGGCAGTCAAGAATAGGCCGTCCTGTAACCTCTGCCACAGAACAGGTAAAGGAATTTGAGAAGGATGATGAGTGGGTGGTCGCTGCAGTGACCGGAGGCGAGGGGGCCGTCTTCGGGAAACTAATTCATAGCCTTTTGGAGAAGATGGACTGGAACCAGCCTGATTTCCCTGAGAAGATGGCTGAGATGGAGGGAAAAGAACTCGGGGCAACAGGGCCCATGATCAGAAGAGCAGGGGAGATGGTGAGGCAGGCGCTTGCTTCTCCAATCCTTCATAGAGTGATCCAATCTGGCAATTACCAGAAAGAGGTCCCTTTCACTTATAAGAACAACGGAATTTTATTCGAGGGTGTGATGGATGTGGTTTTCAGGGAAGGGGATGGTCTGGTGGTTCTCGATTTTAAAACGGATTTGGTGGAAAAAGATCACTTAAATTTGAAGATCGAACACTATAAACCCCAGGTGAAGGTTTACTCAGATGCCATTCAAACCATTTTTGGTCAACCTCCGAAGGAGGTTGTTCTCTTTTTTCTTCACCTGATGGAACCAGTTTCTGTATTATAAATTAAGGGTGTTCAAAAAAATCATTTATTTCATCAATTTCTATTTTTTGGTATATTGAGCGGAACCTAAAAAGTTGGGTTTAGGAGAAACCCATGCCAGCGATTGCACCGATGGAGGATTTGAGGGCCGCTCAGGAAGAACTCCGGGCAGCAAAGGATCTAGATGAGCTGAAGAAGGTGTTCAAGAGATGGCGCCGGATCGGGTGGAAGAATATCTGCAAGCTCTGCTTAAGGAGAGCACCCCGGAAAAATTGAAAGGGGAGGAAGGGTGAAATGAAACAGTTCATAGTCAGGCTTATCATTGCGTTCACCTTCTTACTGATTTATCAGGTTGCACAGGCGATTGAACTCGGGGAGGTTCCTCCGAAGATCGAGTTAAGGGAAAAACTGGGAGGGCGTCTTGATGGAACACCCTGGAGCAGCGGAGAGCTGAGTGGCAAGGTCTATGTCCTTTTTTATGTTGATCCTGATGAAAAGGATACAAACAATGATGCCAGTGAGGCCCTGAACAGCGAAAAGTTTCCCGGTGACAAGTTCCATTCGGTTGCGATCATTAACATGGCAGCCACGTGGCTTCCCAATTTTACGATTTCTTCTTCACTCAAGGAAAAACAGAAGCGTTATCCCAAAACTACCTATGTGCGGGATAATAAGAAAGTAGTCGTGAATGGATGGAAGATTGCAGACGACAGCAGTAATGTCTTGGCCTTTGACAAAAGCGGGAAATTAATCTTTAGAAAAGATGGTAAACTGACTCCGGAGGAGATCCAGACGCTTATTAAGGTCATCCGTGAGCATCTGTAAGTCATCCACTTCAGGCCTCTTGACGAAGACGGTCTACCAAGTATATTCTCAGGTAGAATTAACCCGCCAGTTGCAAAAACGGGCAAGGGCAATCCGCCCTACAAGGCTTCGAATGGCGGTTTTTTATAATTTTATGGAAAACGGGGGACTTCACTCAAAGTGAATTCCGGCAGGGAAACGAAACGGTTGTGCTCATACAGAAAAAGGTTCGCCTCGAAGCCTTTTCCCGAAAAAGAAATATTTCGTCATGATCGGGATGTCGCCTTTATGGCTCCACCGAACGGATCGCCCTTTCCCGTTTGAGCAAAAATTATGCAACATCTGGGTTAAATGATATCAAGCTCAGGGAGATAGAAGATGAATGTTGTTCGTGTGGCGGTGGTCCAGGATTGTCCAGTCGTTTTTAATCAGAAAGCAACTCTTGAAAAAGTTCACTCCTTAGTGATTCAGGCGGCTCAGAAAGGAGCGAAGGTGGTC
This sequence comes from Deltaproteobacteria bacterium, assembly GCA_016875195.1. Lineage (GTDB taxonomy): Bacteria > Desulfobacterota > BSN033 > BSN033 > UBA1163 > RBG-16-49-23. The sequence goes on along the minus strand of VGRY01000088.1, from coordinate 1,024 downwards.
GTTCTCCCTGAGGCGTTCGTGTCTGCCTATCCCATGGGGCTTGACTTCGGTGCGCGGATTGGCTCACGCACGCCAGAAGGACGGGAGGATTTCAGGCGCTATTATGAGAGCGCAGTGGAGGTTCCGGGGCCAGCCTGTGATGCTTTAGGGAAGGCTGCAAAGGATGCACACGTTTTTCTGGTCATCGGCGTGATCGAACGGGATGGCGGAACACTTTATTGCACGGTCCTGTTCTTCTCCCCGGATGGAAGGCTGATGGGCAAGCATCGAAAGCTGATGCCCACAGGCATGGAGCGATTGGTCTGGGGATTTGGGGATGGTTCAACCCTGCCTGTATTTGATACTCCTTTAGGAAAGATCGGAAGCGTGATTTGCTGGGAAAATTATATGCCCATGCTTCGCATGCATATGTATGCTCAGGGGGTCCAGCTCTATTGTGCTCCGACGGCCGACTCCCGGGATACCTGGCTTCCTTCGATGCGTCACATCGCCCTTGAGGGGCGCTGCTTTGTCCTCAGTTGCTGCCAGTATCTCACCCGTGCCGATTGTCCAAAGGACTATGCTGCCATTCAAGGAGATGACCCTACCACCCTTCTCATGCGAGGTGGGAGTTGCATCATCGGCCCTCTGGGTCAGGTTCTGGCCGGGCCAAATTTTGAGGGACCGTCCATTCTGACCGCTGATCTGGATTTGGGTGAGATTCCCAAGGGTAAATTTGACTTCGACGTGGTTGGCCATTATTCCCGTCCGGATATTTTCCGGCTTTACGTCAACACGCGTTCCACCTTGCCGGTGGTGGTATCTACAAAAGATGATGATTGATGTTACAGTTGCAGAAACGGCCATGGGTAAATCGCTCTCCAAGGCTTCGAATGGCGGTTAACTGGATGTTTTAGAGGAATCGCTGGACTTCACCCAAGGTGAATTTCAGTATGGGTTCGATACGTGTGTGCCCATATGCCTGAAGGTTCGCCTCGAACCCTTTCCGAACGATTCACCCATGTCCGTTTAACTCAATTTTTTG
>VGRY01000087.1 GCA_016875195.1 Deltaproteobacteria bacterium | reverse complement strand
ACAGGCATGGATATGCCAAAAAGGGCCATCGAAGTAAAAAAATAGTCGACCCAGGTATGAGGCCGCACAGCTGAAATGATGCCTGCTGGTATGCCAAACAGGCAGGCAAGAGTAATGGCCGCAACAGCAAGCAATATGGTATTCGGGAGCCGGGCCCAGATCTCTTGAATCACAGGGTTCTGAGTCCGGGCTGATCGTCCCAGATCAAACCGTGCTAAACGGCTGAGGAATAACCCGTACTGGACAATGATTGGCCGATCGAGCCCGAGCTGTTGCCGGATGAGCTTTATATCCTCCGGGCTGGCCATCTGCCCAGCAAGGACTTGTGCTGGATCGCCCGGTAACATCCGGAGCATGAAGAAGAGGAGAAGCGATATCCCGAGAAGAACTGGAAGGGTTGAAAGGAGTCGTTTTAAGACATATTGGAACATTGGTTTATAAATTATAACGTACAGAAATCATTCAACAGTAATGAGGCCCCACCCTTGTAACCCCTCCCTACCTCCCAATCTAACACCCCCATCCATCTTCCCCCTCTTAAGATAAGAGGGGGAAGGGGGAGTTATGAGGGGTTAAGTGGGGTTATGGATCAGACGAAAGATCTTTACTTCTCTATCCTAATATAAGTTGGGTAAAATTTTTCAGTACCAGTTACGACCATACCCTTGATTTTGCTCGAATAGGCAATAAGGAACTTTTCCACATGGAGCCAAAGCCAAGGGCAGTCATCCCAAACCATTTCAGAAGCCTTCTTGAAGAGTTCCAACCGTTTTTTCGGATTCTGTTCTTCCCGGGAAGCTTGGATCACCTTGTCGTATTCGGGATTGCTATAGTGGGCTGCTCCCAATCCTGCAGGAGGATTTACACTCGAGTGAAACTGCCCATAGAGTCCCATATCAGCATCGAGAACCAAGGGCCCCCAGCCCAATAGAAAAACTTCGAGTTCAGTCTGATCGATGGGTTTGAGCAGGCCTGCAACATAAGTCGGCCAGTCATAGGTTCTAAGCTCTGTCTTTACTCCTATAGCCTGAAGATATGCCTGAACTGCTTCTGAAACCTGCTTGTCGAAGAGGTATCGGCCTTGAGGGGTACGCATGTTCACAGTCTGATTGAAGTCGAAATTGGCCTTCTTTAAGAGCTCTTTTGCCTTCTCAGGATTATAGTCGTACTGGTTCACCATTTTGTGGAAGCCGTAAAGGATTGGAGATACAGGACCTTCCATAGGTACAGCCGTATCAAAAAGAATTTTACTGACGATGGCCTTCTTATCCACAGCATAGTTGAAGGCCTGGCGTACCAGTTTGTTCGTGGTCACGCCTTTCTTGTAGTTCAATCCCATGAAGATCGTTCTGGTGTCGAGAGGCATTTCAACCGTGATGTTCGGGTCAGCCTTTAGTGATGCAACGTTTGAAGGTAACGGCTTGTAGCAGACATCGATCTGGCCACTCCTTAGCATGGCTTCACGAGTGGCATCTTCAGGGACGATCTTGAAAGTAATTCTTTCCACAGTTGGTTTTTTACCATAATAGTTTTCATTCCGGACTAAGACGATGCGATCGCCTTTGACCCATTCCTTAAGAATATACGGGCCAGCGCCAACTGGATTCTGACGAATGTCATCACCATATTTCTCGATCGCAGCCGGTGAGGTCGGACTGCAAATGGTTAAAGACAGTGTCGGAGCGAATGGGGCGAATGGGTATTTGAGATCGATCTGAATGGTGTAGTCGTCTATGACCTTCACTTCCTTGATCATCGTGATGGCAAAACGGAGGGACACTCGCAACTTTGGATCAAGTGCTCGGTCAAAGGTAAGTTTCATGGCCTTGGCATCAAAGGGAGTCCCATCACTAAACTTGACCCCTTTTCTTAGACTAATTGTGTAGCTCAGACCGTCCTTTGAGACTTTGTAACCAGTCGCCAGCCGTGGCTCCAATTTATTGTCCGGAGTTTGGTAAAATAAAGTATCATTGATCAGGTCAGACATGTTCTGAGGCAATGTGGTGGTGTGCTCCTGCGGGTTCAATGTGTCGGCATCAATTCCGATGCCGATTCGGAGCTCTTTGATTTGCGCCCATCCGGGCGGGACAATGAAAAATCCAATCCCCGCTACCAACATAAACATAAAAACAAGTGCTTTGGTGTAACTACTGAGTCTCTTCATCTTTCTCCTCCTTTCTTGAACTTTTCAATCAATTTAGCTGTTTGAAATCGCCTTGTAAAATCCCTCCCATCCTCCCTTTGAGACTGTGTCGTAATATTGAAATTGATAAAGATGTCATCCTGAACTTGGTTCAGGATCTAACGAATTCAACCAATTACGAGACCCTGAAATAAATTCAGGGTGACAAAATAGTAATTACGACACAGCTTCTTTGTCAAAGGGAGGTGAAAGGCCTCCCCAGCTGTTTATAACTGACATTTGTAAAACCGTCCCTCTTTCATAATGGCAACAAGCTTATCTTTCTTCTGAAACAGGGTAATGTCTTTAAGAGGATCTCCATCAAGCACAACAAGGTCAGCCAGCTTCCCTCTCTCCAGCGTCCCAATCTTTTCTTGTAAACCCAGAACCTCTGATGCTGTTTTTGTAGTTGCCACAATTGCTTCCATCGGAGTGAACCCTACTTTAACAAGTAATTCCATCTCTTTCAAATTTTCACCATGGCGATTGAAAGGAGTCCCCGCATCCGTCCCCATAGCAATGGGAACCCCTGCCTTGCGAGCCTTTTTGACACTTTCCCAATGACTCTTCATAACCTTCTCGGATTTTTCCACAGCATAGGCAGGCACTCCTTTTCGAACTCCTGCCTTGAGGATATGATAAGGAGCACATAAGGTGGGGACAACAAATGCCTTCATTTCCAGTAATAATTCGATCGCTTCATCATCCAGGAAGAAACTGTGTTCAATAGAATTAATCCCGGCCCAGAGAGCATTTTTAATCCCCTCCGTTCCCTGAGCGTGTGTGGCTGTTCTCCTCCCGGCCTTTTTGGCCTCTTCCACACCGGCAATTAACTCTTCGAGTGTAAACTGTGTGGAACCGGGTTCCACTCCTTTAGTCAAGATCCCTCCGGTTGCCATCAATTTGATCAGGTCAGCTCCAGCTTTGAGTTGTTCTCTCACAGCGGCTCGCACTTCATCCACCCCATTCGCCTCCCGGCCTAACTGCCACCCATGGCCACCTGTCATGCAAACCAGCTTGCCACTGCAGAGCATTCTTGGACCCTGAAGAATCCCTGATTCAATACCATCTCGGAGAGCAATATCAATGTAGTCTTTCCCTCCCATATCCCGAACCGTTGTCACGCCGGCTTCCAATGTCCGGCGGGCATGGTCAGCCGCCTTTAGAGTCACCTGAGGGACAGAATCTTTTAAAAGAGAGGTCATCGGGTCTGGACTTCCATCCACGCAGATATGGATATGGGCATCGATCAAACCCGGAAGGATGGCCTTTCCTGAAATATTAAAGACTGTATCTTTTTTCGAAGGCGGGGATTTCTTGCCAGGGCCAACGAACTTGAATGAATTTCCATCGACAACAACCGTTCCCTTCTCAATGACCTTTCCATTTCCTATAATCACCTTTCCGTTTTCAAAAACTATGGCCATATTTCGCTCCTTAAGATTCGGGCATTTAGAAATGATCATTGACCATTGATAATTGATCACTGATCATCGTCCTTCGTCCATCGTCCCTCGTTCATCGTTCATTGTCTCTATTTTCTCCTTATCCCCTTATCTCCCCATCACCCGATCTATTTTTTGTTCCCATCTCCTCATCACCCTGTCTTGAAGTATTGTACTGTCCCGTCCGGATAAACAGCCACTCGCGCTCGATCTCCCCATTCTGCTTTCAGTAAATCCATCACTTCCTCCCATGTCTTTGCCCAGAGCAGACAGTCCACCTTTCCGAAGAAACAGGCCCCCACATGGTCCTTAAAAGGGGAAAGGACGATCAATCGTTTCACCTTTGTGGGCATGGACTGAGGAAGTTTCATCCCTCCCTCTCCGCATCTTCCAAATTCACCAAAAAGATAGTGGACCACCTGGCCTGCCGGTTCATTGGCAATAACCACCAGATCGCCCCCCTCCTCTTTTAGTGAAGGAATCCCAATGTGTGGTGCAATGACGCATTCGTTTGCCTTGGAATAAGCGTTGACCACTGCGACATCCATATCTCTGGCAGGAACCGTAGAATAGGCCTCTTTTGCCAGCTTCATCCCTTCATGGTGCTCCAGGATGGGATCGCCAACAAAAAGACCGGTGATCTCTCCCCTGAGATTGAGGATCGCATCGATCTTTATATCGAGCCCTGTCATTCTTGTTGCCTCTTCGATGTCGAGGCGGGGAATATTTCCGTCAACCTTTCCAAGGCCTACACAATCCGGATGGATTTTAATCAGACCGTGATTGTGAGTAATCGATTCAATATGGGCCACGCCCGGGAGAATCATCTTTCCTCCCCCTCCATAACCAGAAAAAGCATGAGGCACGATGCATCCGATCCCGATCTTCAGGTCGCATGCCATCACCTCTCGGTTAATAGAGACGGGAGTCCCATATTTGGTCTTGCCCAGAGGAGTACAATAATCGAAGGCATGATGGTTATAGACAGGAAACCGATCCAGCACCTCCTGTCCTAGTTTCTTTCTGAAGTCATTGGCGGTATGAGCGCCATGGGTTCCCAAGGCCGCAATAAAACGGATCTGCTGGTCTGAAACCCCTGCTTTCTCAAGTTCCCTGAGCACAAAGGGAACGATTTCATAGACCGGGGTGGGCCTAGCCATGTCATCAAAGAGGATGACAATCTCTTTCTTCCCTTTGGCCAATGCGAAGATCGTTTTCGAACCGATGGGATGGGAAAAGGCTCTCTCCATCTCCTTTAATCCGAGCTTCTTCTTTTCTCCGCCCCTCATCGGGCAGAAGAAGACGGACCAGGAATTCGGAAAATCCAACTCCATCTCGGTGTTGCCGTACCAAAGAAGCTGAGGAATCTTTACTTTCATTGTTCGTAGTTGTTAGTTCAAAGTTTGGATAATTTGGTTCTAAAACCCCGAACTCCGATCTCCGAACTCCTAACTTTTATTTACAAGCCAAGGTAGCTCTGGCGGATGTGCTGATTCTTCAGGAGGTCCTGGCCTGTTCCACTCATGACCACGGAACCGTTTTCTAAGACATATCCCCGGTGAGAGAGGGTGAGGGAGTGAAATACATTCTGTTCCACTAAGAGGATCGTCGTTCCCTGCTGGTTGATCTCTTTGATAATATCAAAGATGGCCTTGACCAGAATGGGCGCAAGCCCCAGCGAAGGTTCATCAAGCATCAGGAGGGTGGGACACGACATCAATCCCCTACCGATGGCAAGCATCTGCTGTTCTCCACCGCTGAGGGTCCCTGCCAATTGATGCTTTCGTTCTTCCAACCTTGGAAACAGTTTATTAACCCACTCCATCGTCTTCTTTTTTGCCTTTTTGGCTTTTGAAAACTGAGCTCCTAATTCTAAATTCTCGAGGACAGTCAGGGAAGGAAAAAGCTGTCTTCCCTCCGGGACTTGAACAATGCCCATTTCTACAATCCGGGAAGACGAATCCAGATGAATCGGGCGGTTCTCAAAAAAAATCTCTCCCCCCTTCGTTCTCAAGATACCAGAAAGGGCCATCAGGGTGGTAGACTTCCCCGCTCCGTTGGAGCCCACCATGGAGATGATCTCTTTGGGAAGGACCTCAAAGGAGATACTTCTCAATGCCTGGAGATCCCCGTAAAAGACATCAATCCCATTAACCCTGAGCACTGGCAAACTCCTCTCCCAGATAAGCTTCGATCACCTGCCGGTCTTTAACAATCTCATGGGGAACCCCTTCGGCGATCTTCTGTCCATAATTCAATACAACCACCCGCTTTGAAAGGGCCATCAACCCCCTCATCACATGTTCGATCAAAAGGATGGTAATCCCCCTGTGATTGACATCCTGTAAAAGCCGGATCAACGCATCCACCTCAGTGGGCGTTAATCCAGCCATCACCTCGTCCAGAAGGAGAAGTTTCGGCTCCGTAGCCAGTGTTCTTGCCAGTTCGAGTCGCTTTCGATGGCCAAGGGTGAGACCAGCGGCCAGAGTGTCCTTCTTCTCCTTTAACCCTACCAGTTCGATCGTTCTCATCGCCTTTTCCCGGGCCTCTTTGATCGTCTTTGCCCGGTTCAGGGCGGCAACCAGCACGTTTTCAAGAACCGTCATCTCGAGAAATGGCTTGACCAATTGAAAGGTTCGGACCATCCCCTTCTGACAGATCTGATGGGGTTTCAATCCAATGATCTTCTCACCGTTGAACCAGATTTCTCCGGACTCCACCCTTAAAAAACCTGTGATGGTATTGAAGAGCGTTGTCTTGCCCGCTCCATTCGGCCCTATGATTCCTAATATCTCTCCTGCGTTCATTTCAAAAGAGACCTGGGATACAGCCTTTAGGCCTCCGAAACTTTTACTCACTCCTTTTAATTCCAACAGAGACAATGTGAACCCTCCAAAAATCTCAAATCTCTTTTGAATCTTCCATCAAGGGCTTCAGGATTTTCTTGAGAAACGCAAAAATGCCGCCCGGGAAGAACAGGACTGCCACCACCAATAGCAGCCCATAGATCACGATATGAATCCCCTCCAACCCCGCCTTGGTAAAATAGGATCTTGCGATTTCCGAAAGCGGTGTGAGCAACAACGAACCGATCAGCGGACCAAAGAGTGTTCCGATTCCTCCGATAATAGGCCTCATGATGATTTCAATCGAAACCCACATGGACATAACGCTGGTGGGATGAAGATAAAAGATGTAATTCGCATAAAAGGTCCCACCCAAGGCGGTCATAAACGAACTGATCCCGATGGCAATCATCTTATACTTGAAGACATTGATTCCAAGACTCTCAGCCGCATCCTCGTCCTCGCGAAGGGCAACAAAGTATCGTCCCCACTTTGAGACCTCCAAGGCACGGACAACAATCAAAGAAAAAATCACAAAGCCGAGCGCAATATAGTAATAAGGAAGATTCCCGCGAAAATGAAAATTGGCTACCCCCGGTTTGAAATCCACAAAAAGCCCCATCATGTGGCCCAGGGGTTTGAGGTGCAGGGCCGTAAGCCTGCCGATCTCTCCAAAGGCGATGGTCAGGAGAACGAAATAGACCCCTTTCAACCCGAACCGGAAACCGAGGAATCCAATGGCCAGGCCGATTAAACAAGCCCCCAGGCCTCCGACCCACATTCCAATCCAAGGGGTGAGGCCAAGATCCATCGCCAGTTTGGTAGAAATATAAGCGCCGATCCCTAAATAGAGAGAGTGCCCGAGGGAGATGGGCCCTGCATAGCCCGTCAAAACATTCCAGCTCTGTCCCATATAGGCATAGAAAAAGATCAAAACGAAGATTCCAAGGATATAATCGCTTACAAAATTAGGAAGCAGGAGAAAAACGAGTAAAATAAGACTGAGGAGGAAATAAAGTTTCTTCACGAACCCTTACCTCCGAACAAACCCTTGGGTTTAAATAGAAGGATCAATATCATGATCCCGAAACTGATCACCTGTTTGAGTGAACTGGGGATTAAAACTGAACCAAGTGATTCTGCGACTCCAATAATGAGGCCTCCGATCATGGCTCCGGGTAGGCTCCCCATCCCTCCCAAAATGACGATGGCAAAAGAAGTCAGCTTGAAAGGAAACCCGGTATGGGGTGAAATGGGCATGAGCGGAACAAGTAAAGATCCGGCCGCTCCGACACAGGCGGCCCCCACGCCAAAACAGATCGCATAAACCCGATTGACATTCGTCCCCACGATCAGAGCACCGGTTCGGTTATCCGCAGCCGCCCGGATAGTCTTTCCGATATTCGTAAATTTCAGAAACACAAAGACAGCCGCTGCAATTAGAATGGCTAACAAAAATGCAAGCAGCCTTGGAATGTCAATCATGACACTTCCCAGCCATATCGTGCTCAGCGAATATTTTGTATGCGGGCTATGAGGATCAGGCCCCCAGATCAGTTGGGCCATGTTTTCGAGGATCATCATCACCCCGACCATGGCAATGACCTGCATAGACTCATGAAAGGTCATGATGCGGTTGACCACAATTCGCTGGGTAAAATAACCAATGACAAACAGGCCCCCAGCACTCACCACAAAGGAGAAGAAAGGATCAATGCCTGTCCAGTTCATCAGGGCGTAGGCAATATACATCCCCCAGACGAGCATGGCGCCATGGGCAAAATTAATGACTTTCATGACGCCAAAGATGAGGGAGAGGCCTAAAGCAATCAGGCTGTAGACCCCTCCCAGAAGAAATCCACTGGTGGCTAATTGCAGGATAAGGTTGATATCCATTTCTTGGTTTAGACTCCCCGGTCCCAGATCTGTTTTGGCATGGGATGGATATACTTGGCCTCTGCTGCCTTTTCAGGAAGCACAACCTTAATGGACTGATTGATGATCTGAATCATGGCGGTATCGGCGTTGATATTATCGCCTCTTTCATCGAAGGCAACCGCCAGCCCAACCATCAGATCCTGGTTTAAATAGGTCTTCTTCAGAGCAGCCACAATATCATCCGGTTTGGTTGATTTGGCTCTCTCCAAAGCATCGGCAATCACCAGCACGCCTAAATAGGCATAACCGGAGTTGGTATCAATATATTTCCCTGGAAACTTCTTGGAGAATGCGGCATTGACTTCTTTATACATCTTTCCGACGGGGTTATACCAGGGCACATTGTCCATGACATAATCAGCAAGGGCTTTCATATCCCGGATAAATTCCGGTTCATACCATCCCGGACTTCCCGGGCTGATAATCCCCTGAAGTTCTACTCTCTGCTTGTAGAGCTCTCGAATCATCAATTTCGCATCACCTGGCCTCGCAACCGGAAAGAGGACATCTGGCTTCAGCGCCTTGATCTTTGAAATCTCAGCAGACAGATCCTGAATTCCCAATGGATATTCAATGTGGCCTAACACCTCAATGGGAAACTTCTTGTCCTTTAAGGTTTTGATGAAAGTCGCTCCTTGCACCCTGCCGAAAAGGTCTCCGGTATTAGTGACCACTCCTTTAATCTTGCTGATGTTCTTCTCCTTCATGATCTTATCCATATAGAAGAGCATCGAGTCAGCAAATTTGGTCGTTGTTGGGAAAACTCGAAAGGTATATTTAAACCCTTTCCTTGTGATATCATCAGCGGCAGCCACATCCATGACAAAGGGAACTCCCCTCTGTTCGCAAAGGGTGGCAATGGTCATTGCATTTCCGCTCAGAAATGGACCAACCAGGCAGACTGCACCATCCTTGATCACCCTTTCGGCTTCGGAACGGGCCACATCCTCTTTAGCTTCGGAATCGCCTAAGAGGAGTCTCAGCTTCGCTCCCCCCATGGACTTGATGCCGCCTTTGGCATTGATGTCATCCACAGCCATCTGGTTTCCTCTTCTCATCGAAATCCCGATATCCGAGATGACACCTGTGACAGGGTGGATCGAGGCGATCTTGATCTCCGGAGCCTGCGCTCGCAATAAGGTGGGCACTCCGGCCATGGCTGTGGTGGCTCCTACCGCTGCCGAATACTTAAGAAATGTCCTACGGTTCATCTTCTTCTTCATAACAATTCCTCCTTTCTATATGGTTAAAATTTTTTCTCCCCCTGATGAAAGTATCTTAATATATCCCAAAGTCCCCATGACTTGTCAAGCCTTGTTTCAATTCGAATTGCCTCACATTAAATGTTACCCAATGAGTTAGAGAAAAGGTATCGTTGACTCATAATTCATGTTACCGACAATCTTCCCATAAAAGGGGGGATTGCCATGAGTCCACGAGCCAGAATGGAAT
>VGRY01000086.1 GCA_016875195.1 Deltaproteobacteria bacterium | reverse complement strand
ATCTTTCATGGCTATACTCCTTTCCTTGTTTTGGATTTGACCAACTTGCTTATTTACCAAACAAGAAAGAGTATAGCCACCCTTTTACTGGCTATCCCTGCTCTCCATAATATAGCAAGCTCCCTTTGCCAAAGGGAGGAAATACCCCTCGTTGGCAAAGAGGGGTAAGGGGAGATTTTCTAATGATTGTGTTAATTCAATCTTGTAATTCTAAATAAATCATGCGTAAATTAAAGGGATGGCTTAAGGTAGTGATCCTGATCTATGGAGTGAGCGCTGCCCTGTTCCATCTCTACACCTCGGGATTCGGCACTTTTGAGCCACGGACCCAGCGAGGACTTCACCTCCTTTTTCTTCTTCCTTTAATCTATATTCTTTTCCCTGCCACAAAGAATTCTCCTCAAAACCGGCCCAGTCTTTTCGATCTCCTTGCATCTCTCCTGTGTTTTGCAGGACCCGCTTATATTGTGTGGAACGCCGAACGTCTAAATTTCAGGATGGTCGGGATGGATGAGGTCCTGCCTGTGGAGATGGTTTTAGGGACTGCATTGGTCCTTCTGGTGGTAGAAGCAGCACGTCGGGCCCTTTCCCCCTGGATGGCGCTAACCATTGCCATTGCCATCTTCTATCTGGCCACTGCTCCTTACTGGCCAGGATTGTTGAAGTTTAAAGGATACCCGTTCCCCCGGATGGTTGAAGTACTATTTTTAGCAGGCGATGAAGGGATTTTTGGATTTCTAACAGGCATCTCTTCCAACATCCTTTTCATCTATATCCTTTTTGCCGGATTTATGATAAGTGCGGGCGTTGGGCAATTCCTTATTGACTTTGCGGTATGGGCTGCAGGCTGGACAAAGGGAGGACCAGCAAAAATTGCCGTTATCTCCAGCGGCCTTTATGGAACGGTAAGCGGAAGTACCGTGGCCAATGTCTATGCCACCGGAAGTTTTACCATCCCGCTGATGAAAAAGGGAGGATTTGTTCCAAAACAGGCCGCAGCCATTGAATCGATTGCAAGCACAGGAGGGCAGTTGATGCCGCCCATCATGGGCGCAGGGGCTTTTATCATGTCGGAGGTAACAGGCATCCCTTATTTCAAGATCATTCAAGCCGCTGTTATCCCTGCTGTGCTCTATTATCTTGGGCTTTTCTTCGTCGTCCACTTCATTTCGCTCAAACAGGGAATGACAAGCATTTCAAAAACAGAGCGACCCAGTATCTTTCCAATGCTTCGTCACGCTTATTATTTCCTTCCTTTTATATTGGTGATTATCTTTTTAGGATATGGATATTCGCCCAGCAAATCCGCTTTCTTCGTTGTTCTGATCATTTTGGGTCTCAGTTTTCTCGATCGAAGAACACGGATGACTCCTAAAAAGACTCTGAATGCACTTTTTGAGGCCTCGGTCAATGCAGCCATCATTGCCACGGCCCTCGCAGGTTCTGGAATGGTGGTCGGAATCCTGACTCGAACCGGAGCCGCACTGGCCTTCGGAAGTGTCCTTTTGGGTGCTTCTTTTAATAACCTCATCTTTGCTATGATCCTCGTCTTTCTGGTCGTCAGCGTCCTCGGGACCGGAATCCCCACCACTCCTGCTTATATTATCGCCGTCACTGTAGGAGCTTCCGCTCTTGGAAAGTTCGATGTCGCCTTACTGTCGGCCCACCTCTTCGTCTTCTACTATGCCGTGCTCTCGGATCTCACCCCTCCAGATGCCATTACCGCTTTTGCGGCAGCTAACTTAGCCGGTTCTGAAATGATGTCCACAGGAATTGAAGCTTTCAAACTCGGCATTGCGGGATTCCTGATCCCCTTTGCCTTTGTCTTTCAACCCGCTCTTCTCCTTCAAGGAACGCTTTCGCAAATCCTCATGGCTACCGGATTGACAGCCCTCGGAGTGGCCTGCCTTTCTGTGTGCCTGGTCGGATATGTCTGGTCTCCATTAAACTGGCTCCAGCGTATTCTCTTCGCATGCGCAGCTATTCTACTGGTCTTTCCCACAATCGGTTTGGAATTGATCGGAATTGGAGTGGCAGGAGGATTGTTTATCTGGGCAAGATTTAAAAAACAATAACCAAATCCAAATCACCAATAACCAAATAAACTCCAATAACCAATATCCAAACAAATTCCGATAAAAGGATCGTTATTGGTTATTTTGGAAATTGGTGATTGGTTATTATTTGGAGCTTGAAATTTGGGCTTTGATTATTGGCGACTTTTTCTCTTGAACATCTTCACCAAAAAAATCATCTCTTCATTCTTCATCCAGTAGGAGCAGAGCAGGTAAACTCCCAAACCAACCACGATCCCGGTCAGAAGAAGGATGGCTTTTTCCAGGGTGTTGCCCGTTGTCGTCCAATCCCTTAGAGAGCAGATCAGATAGGCGGTTAATCCCATGGGAAGGCTGCAGAGCAGAATCCGGGCAAGCGAGGTCACATTTTTCCCTATCTCGACCGCCCCAAGTTTGAGGCTCAACTTCCTGCTCAAAAGAATGAGGTTCAGAATCGATGAGAGGCTGGTAGCCAGAGCAAGGCCGGCATGTTTCAATGGAGTAAAGGAGATAAAAAAGGCATTGAGAGCGACATTGGCAATGAGGCAGACGATCGCAATTTTAAGAGGCGTCCAGCTATCCTGAAGTGAATAAAAGGCAGGCACAAGGGTCCTCACCCCTGCAATGGCCCACAGGCCAACTGAATAGCAGAGAAGGGCTTGTGCGGTCAACACAGTGGCTGTGTAGTCGAAGAGACCCCTCTGGAAAAGAAGGTTGATGATGGGTGTCTTCAATACAATCAACCCCACCATGGCAGGAATGCTGATCAAGGCAGTCAGGCGAAAGGTAAAAGAGAGCGTGTTCTTCAACTCTTCCAACTTCCCTTGGGAGGCGAGTCCAGAGAGGCTTGGTAGGGAAGCCATCCCAATGGCGATGGCAAAAATGCCTAATGGAAATTCTAACAACCGGTCCGCAAAAAAGAGATAAGAGACACTTCCTCCGGGAAGAAAAGAGGCGAAGATCGTATCAATGAAAACATTGAGCTGGTAAACTGCTGTTCCGATCAGACCGGGCACCATCAGTCCGCCGATCCGTTTGAGGGCAGGGTGATTGAAATGGAAATTAAGCCGGAACGTGATTCCCTTCTGCCATAAAAAAGGAATCTGGAAGAGCAACTGAATCACCCCTCCGCAAAGCACACCGATGGCGAGTGTCATGACTGGTTTTTGAAAGGTGTGATAAAGGAGAAAGACGGACAGGATGATGGAGATATTGAGAAAGATGGGTGCAATAGCCGGAGCGAAGAAGTGCCGATAAGAGTTGAGAATTCCCATGCAGAGGGCAAAGAGTCCCATGAAGAAAAGATAGGGGAAGATGATCTGGTTGAGTGTGACGGTCAGTTGAAATTTTTCAGGAATTTTTGCAAATCCGGGTGCGATGATCTGAATGATCACCGGTGAGAAGATGATCCCGAAAAGGGTGAGCAGCAATAACACCAACCCCATCAGGGTAAAGGCAATATGGGTTACCTTCCTAACCTCCTCCTCTGATTGCTGGTTTAAGTATTCTGTATAGACCGGTATGAAGGAGATGGTCAGAGATCCTTCTCCGACCAACCGCCTCCAGAGGTTTGGGATTCGAAACGCCACGAAAAACGCATCGGCCGCCATCCCTGCCCCGAAAAAATGGGCAATCACCATATCCCTGAAAAATCCCAGGATACGGCTTAGGAGTGTTCCCATTCCGATGGTGGATGCTGCTCTGGCAATCTTCCTGTTCTCGGTCATACTGTTTAAAAAGGCTTCGTTTAATGATAACGGACGATGCCCGTATCCTCTAAAAGAAATGAACGGTTATCGTTGACGAAGCTCGTATCGATACTCGATTATCGATGCTGGAGGCTTGGCTTGTTTTTGATCGAGCTTCGATTTTCGAGCTTCGTGCTTCGATACGAGCTTCGTCACCGTGAAACGAGATTAACTAATTCGTGTCATTCGTTATCATTCGAGACATTCGGCCTTTAACGCACTTGACACACGCTACCCTAAAATGTTAAAAAAATCAATAAGCTAAAGCAAAGGAGGAACAATTTTGGCGACACATCAATCTGCAATCAAGAGGGCAAAACAGAATGAAATAAGGAGGACACGAAACCTCCATATTGAAACAACAATAAAGACCTCGGTTAAGAAAGTACGGGAAGCAATTGATGAAAAGGACATCGAGGGAGCCAGAAAAGCTCTATCAAAAACAATCCCTCTCATTCAGAAAGGGCGCTCAAAAGGTATTCTCCATAAAAATACCTCCGCAAGAAAGATCTCACGGCTGACTCACGCAGTCAATGCTTTATCCCCAAAGCAATAAGACGTTCTAACAGGTCACTGAAAAAGTCTTTTTATGCAGGATGCTTAAGCCTGCCCCGTGCTTGACACGGGGAAGGATGAGGGGAACAAAGTAGATGGGCGTTTTTCAGCATCCTGCTAAGGATTCCCATTAGGCCCGCAGAGGTCGATAACCATCATAATTAGAGTCTGGAGATAAACGGCATGAATAAACTGGCTCTGATTAATAACCTGCCACCTGGACACCTCTATTATTTTCTTTCTCCAAGCAAATATCAAACAACACTTTTTCAAGTAAATGGACCGGAGGCAATCCCGTAGTTTTAAATTTAAAATCTGTTTCAGCAATTAGCTTAATGAAGTAATACAGTTCATCTTTAGTAAAGTTTCCTGAATCTTTTAGCAATTTTAACAAGACATTGGGAGGAAGACTGAAAATAGTATATCCGCTTCTTATTTCTTGCTGGCTTTCTCTTTTTTTCATCGGAAAATAAACATATCTTTTAAATGCTTCCACATCCATCTGCGGGTTCCATTTGTCCTTTAATTCTTTTTCAATAAATTCCTTTGCCATAATTAATCGCCATATCTCCTTAGCAACGTCCAATAAAAGAACTAAATGAAATTCTCCCTGCCCTAACAACTCGCTTAAATAAAACGTCGCCATTTCGAGATCTCTCTTACCAATTGCATCCTGAAGGTCGAAGCGAGAATCCTCTTTTGTTCTTCCAACAAGCTCTTCAATATCTTTAACTTCTATCTTTTGTCTGTCTCTAATTGAAAGAATAACCTTTCGCAATTCATTTAAAAAGTTTCCCATACTATATCCAGTTTTATTTACAAGGGCATCGAAAGCCCCCTTGCCAAATATTTTATTATTTTGCTTCAATAAATCGGTTGCCTTTTGGAGTAAGATTTGCTTTTCTTCTCTCTCAATGTCCGCCGAATCTCTTTTATACCTCTGAATGGAAAAATCAATGATAACTCCTACTTCATTTATCGTTTTATACAGTTTTTTTCTTTTATCTACTCCTTCGGTCATCAAAATTAAAGTATTTTTTTGTGGAATTCCTTTATTACTAACATCCACCTTAATAACCTTACTGAGCCGATCTGAATTATCTTCGTAAGGAATCGGCTGAATGTCTTGAGCGAGACAATTTTCTATCATCTCGTTCAGCCATTTCCTACCTCTCTGGCTTTGATCGTCCACTAATAGCTCGTTTTTTATTTTATCGCTCATCTCTCCAATCTCTTTTATCTTCAAAAAGCCAACTGCTATTCTAAACAGCCTTATGGCTTCGTTCATATCTTTTTTTTCGAATCGCTCCATGCTTTTTTCTATGATCTTTTCAACTACGAATTTTGAGTAAAAGATTTTTGTATCTCTTACTGCTATGACCTTCCTCTTGCTAAACATTGGGTAAGTATTCAAAGACTGAATGATTTTTATCCAATCCTCTTCATCCCCATTGATGGTTTCTAAGCCAATGACCCTATCTTTCTCCGATAAAATGGCTTCTATTAATTTTTGCCCTGCCTCTTTAACAAGAAAGTTTTCATCTCCACAAACCAAATAAACAGAAGAAATCTTTTCATTTTTTATATCTTCCAATGCCTTGTTCAGTCCAATGTTAGATTTCAGTTCCATAAAACTACTCTTTCTTTGGAATTATGAATTCGATTGTCTCTTTTTCTATTTCCGGATAAAGATCGTCTATCTTTCTCTGAATTTCTATTGTTTTTTGGATTGCGGTAACGACCTGGCAGTAATGTCGTATTTCATCCAGTGATAATGCCCGGCCTTTACGATCCTTTAGCCATTTATCACAGACCTGATACCCCCCAATTTGATACTGCCAGATGTCAGGAGAAACGCCTACAAAGTATTGATCATTATTTATACAGACTTTGTTTTGTTCATATTTTACCCTCTCAACCTTGTTATTCCCTTTGCCCTGATATTTGGCAATAGGCTGGTCAAGTTCATTCGACTTAAGCAAATGCAAATCAACAAGCCTTTTGCCATATTCTACCATTCGCCCAAACGGTTTGAATTTTTTTGTAAAAGGCACTCTTGGAAAATCTGTTTTCAGAAACTCGGCATATTTTCTCCTATACATCTCCGAATAGAGGATTGCGTAGATATAATTGAAAATCACTTCGGGTGTTGGCTCTATTTTATATACACTAGTGAGGGTTTTGAAAATATTGGTTTTGATATTTGGTCGGCGTTTAATAGTTTTATTATGGTTAAAAAGATCTTCTTTCTCTTTGTTCGCATAAAGGAAGAGTGGGAAAACGTAGTCAATTGTTTTTAGGGAAACAGTTACATGTTCTGCGATCTCGTTTGTACAGAGTATGTGAGACCACGGGATTTTCGTTTCAACTCTTTTAGGCAAAATTAACCCTAGATTCTCTTCCATCATATGAGGCATGACTTCGGGTCTGGGCCAATCGACCATTTGCTGCGTATAGTAAATATGTCTTATATCAAATGGGCGATAGAGAACTCTGGTAAAATACTCATCCCAATTTTGATCTTTTGCTAATTCTTTTCTTGCTTTGATAAATTTCCAACCTCTTGTATCTTTCAATTTGAACGTCTGCTGAATTATTTCATCAGGCATTGATAAGTTCCTAAACATCCCAATCCTTCTTTTTAGAACTCCTTTATCAATGTCAATCACAAAATGATCTCTCGCCGTAACAATACCTGTGACGTTAATTGAGAAAATATCTGTTATCCCGCAATATTTCTCATAAACCTCTTTACCCTTTTCCTCTCTTGGAATCAAAAAGTAATACGGGCGTGTTGGATTTAGTTTTTTCCATTTTACTGTCTTTTTATCATTTTGAAGAAGCCAGTCATTTTTCTTCTCTCGCAATCCCCAAATTTCTGAGTGAAATATTTTGCACCCCTTCCTTTTTGCCTTCTTACCTTCGACAAGCTCCGATCGACATTTTATGAAAAGAGCAATAGATACTCCTTGTTGAATATCAAAGACGTTCTCATCCTTGGAACCATCAGGGCATTTCTCTTTTTTCAGGCTGTTGCCGTGTAAATCGAGGATATAAATCTCATTAAAACTCTTGCTCAATGATTGCCGCATGCCGCGGAAGGTGGGATTATCAAGATAACTATGATTTGTGATAAATCCTAATACTCCTTCTCCTGCTTGATCAATTTTCCATTGGGAAAAACGGATGAATTTAACATAATCATCTTGAAGCCAAAGTTTTTTCTCGCCCAATGATTTCCCATCGACTCGATAATAACCATCATCTTTACTCCCATCTCTCCGTTTATAACCTTTCTTCAGTAAATCATCTATCCAATTCCCTTTATTTGCTGATATCCCTGAATAAGGGGGGTTGCCGAGTATTACTAAAATAGGCTGTTCTTTCTTCACCTTACCTGCCGAATGAGATTCCTCAGAGAGTGAAACCATTCCAGGAAGTTCCGTTTGGGCAAGCTCTTCCATCTCCAGGGTATTGGTAAGGTATAGTTTGAATCTGTCATCCTTTCGGAGTTTATATCCAAGCTCCTCTAAAAGAAAAGACATCTTTAGATGTCCTACAGCGTATGGAGCCATCATCAATTCGAATGCATAAAAATCTTTCAGGATATGCTCTTTTATGAAATCTTCCTTGCCTCCCTCTCCATATTTCGAAACAAATTCTTCCACTGCTGTTTTTGACGCCTCTGCAAGGAAAGTAAGCGTTCCTGCCGCAGGATCTAATACTGTGACTGAATCGCTGGCAAACCCCTCCTTCCTGTTAAAATAGTCTTTTAGAATGTTGTGGAGAGATCGAACAATATGCGAAACCACTGGTTCAGGAGTGTAATAAACACCCCTTTTTTCCCTTGCCTTTGGGTCATATTCGGCGAGAAAGGTTTCATAGAAATGGACAATAGGGTCTTTTCCCTTACCTTCATGGAAATATTCATGAAGTATTTTTTTCACGTCAGTAACGGCTAACACTTCTGAAATGTCATCAATAATCCATTCCATCTGTTGGGGTATATCTTCAAGTGAAATGAACCTGAACACATCTCTTAATATTCCAATAGTCCGTGGAATATTATCGTACGCAAGTTTTCTATTAAATCCATCTTCTGAGCGAGTCCTCGCAGCAAAAAGCCCATAAGTGATTGTTTGTGAATAAAGGTCTGCAAACTCATCTTGTGTAAGGCCACTGATGAGATATTGTCTGAATGCTTCATAAAATCCCAAAATATGCCCCTCTTTTACGCCTTCTTCTTTCTTTAATTCTTGCGAAACAACTTCGTCTTTTAAAAACCGTGTTCTCTTTGCCAATTCCATTGCCAGGGTTTTCGCATTATAGACCTTTGGGAAAGAAAATGAGAAATATTTCTCAAGGAGTTTAAGAAATTCTATTTCGTTTTCAACAACCGGGATGGTTTTAAGTTTTTGGAGTATGAAGGGCCTGGCAATGGATACCTTATCTATTAATTCTCCATCCCGATAAAGCCTGAATTCAAAAAAATTGGTTAATATCAGGTTGGGGAAAATATTGAGATAACGCTTTATTTGGTCAGTTGTTTCAATTTGATCCAGATATTGGACAGTGGGGGCTTTGGCCTCGATATAGCCGACTATGTGTTGTTTTCCATCCCATACTCTAAAATCGGGATTGCCAGCTTCGGTCTTTTTTGGCAACGTGGTAATATGGATTTTTTTGTTATTTGTTGACTCTGCATATTGTCTTAATAGACTTTCTAAAACTGAGTAATAACTTTCCTCCCTGGCATCTCCAGTTTTATAAACATCCGATATCTTTTTGAGATAAGTCTTCAACATTTTATAGGAGTTTTTATTCTCCGAGCATCTGTCTTATCTGCTCTTTGAGGAACGGCAGTTTGTTTTGGATAATATCCCATATGATCTCGTGGTCAACGCCAAAATATTCGTGGATAAGTATGTCCCGCAGGCCGGCTATCTTCTTCCATTCTACTTCAGGATATTTCAAACGTATATCTTCGGGCAATTTTTTGATGGCTTCGCCGATGATTTCAAGATTTCGAACTACGGCATCAATGGTTTTAGGATCGGCAAAAAATGTTTCCTTGGGAAGGCTCTCTGTGTATAATTGGATTTTTGTAATGGCGTCGAGAATATCTTCAAGATAGACTTTATAGTCCCGGGACATGAACCGCCTCTTCAAGGATGGCTGTACGGAGTCTTGGTTTGATGGTATCGGCAAGCACCAGATCGACCCGACATTCAAAGAGACCCTCCAAAAACGCTTTCAAATCCATATAGGAATCGAATGATTTTTTATAAAACTCAACCACGAAGTCAAGGTCGCTCCCTTCGGAGCATTCACCCCGTGCACAGGAACCAAACAAACCTAACCGTTTTACTCCGTAACTCTTGATGGCGGTTTGATTATCTTCCAGAATTTTCAGTATTTTTTCCCGATTCTTTTTCATATCCTTTTTCAAATTCATTCAGAATAGATTTCCCGGATATCTGGCCATTATCTTATACAAAAAAAACGGTGGCGTCAATGTGAAATTGTCCTCCCTAACTCTACTTTTTTTGACTCCCTTCATACAGATCATACTCCAACAGCCTGCATTCGATGTTGGAGTTGTAAAAGGGAATCTTTCTCTTTGTCCTTAATCCTACCCTTTTGGCCAGGTCGAGATTTCCGGTAAAAATGTAGCCCTGGTATCCCTGGCATCGCTTCTTAAAGAAATCTCCGATACCTTTGTAGACCTCTCGCAAGGCCTCTCTCTCGCCCATCCTCTCTCCGTATTCCGGATTGAGCATGACAACACCCTCTCCATTAGGAACTGGGGTATCTCCATACGGACATATCCCGAAGTCAATCCACCGATCTACTCCCGCGGTTTGTGCATTCTTCTTAGCTCCTTGGATAGCCTCTGCACTGATATCCGTTGCTATGATCTTTCCATCCATCCAATCCCTTGCCGTGGCTCTTACCCTACGCCGTATCTCGTTCCAGGATGATTCGTTAAACCCCTTCAGATACATAAAACCATAATGACTTCTCAACAGTCCGGGTGGTCTTCCCAGGCCAATCAATGCCGCCTCGATGGCGAGCGTCCCGCTCCCGCACATAGGGTTGATAAAGTTGCTGTTTCCTTTCCATCCAGTAGCTAAAATCACCCCGGCGGCCAGCGTCTCCTGCATGGGCGCCTTCAGGGGAATCTTCCGATAACCTCTTTTCGACAGGGGTTGACCGGAGGTATCGACAAAGAGAGAGCACGTTTCATCCTTCCAGAAGAGGTGCATGACTGCTCGATCCCTTTCCGAACCCGAATCCGGCCGTCTGCCGCAAGTTTTTTTGATCCTGTCTACAATGGCATCCTTGCACTTGACATTGGCAAACCGTGAATCCTTAATCGTCGGGTTATCCACCGTCGACGTAACACAGAAATAACCGTCTTCAGAGATCAGTGTCTCCCATTTCATTTCGGACACCACTCGATAGAGCTCATCAGGATGTCTTGCTTTAAATCGCTCCAAGAAAAAAAGGATGCGATGTCCTGTCCTGATAAACAGATTTAATCTCATGGCATCGTCCATCGTTCCTTCCGTTTCGGCACTGGCCATCCCCTCGGAGAGGACCGGAAATTCAAGCGCGTGGAGTTCCTCTTTCAAAAAAGGGACTATGCCTTTGGCACAGGTGATGACGATTCTGCTTTTCTTATCCCAGATATTCATAGGCTATCCAATATATAAGAAGAGTTTTGTACTTGAACAAACATTATTTATTAAATCTCCCCCCCACCCCTCTTTTCCAAATCCCGATTTATCGGGACCTTTGGCAAAGGGAGCTTGCTATATTATGGAGAGCAGGGATAGCCAGTAAAAGGGTGGCTATACTCTTTCTTGTTTGGTAAATAAGCAAGTTGGTCAAATCCAAAACAAGGAAAGGAGTATAGCCATGAAAGAT
>VGRY01000085.1 GCA_016875195.1 Deltaproteobacteria bacterium | reverse complement strand
CCCTTTTAAGCTAAGGAAAGTGATGGAAGACAAGATGAATACCATTTTTAGAATCTTACGTTCTCAAAAACCTTTGGTCACGATACCTCTCTCTTCATTTCTCTCCGGTAACATTTATTAATGAGGCATCAGGAATTCTCTTCGCCCTCTCTTACTTTCTCTTCATCTGGGCTATCAGGTCCATGAAACCTACTGGGTGGTAACCCGTCATCCCACCATCTACGGTCACAGTCGTTCCGTTGATATAACTTGAGTCCTCCGATGCTAAAAACAGGGCAACCTGAACAATCTCCTCTGGTCTTCCAAATCTTTTTAGGGGAACCTGTTGGGTTAATCCGGAGACGAGAATCTCCTTGTTGAGGATGGGCGTGTTCATCCCTCCTGCAATGAACCCTGGGGCAATTGCATTGACCGTAACATGATGCTTACTCCACTCATAGGCAAGAACCTTGGTTAGCATCATCACACCGGCCTTGCTGACAGAGTAAGGGAGGAGTCCTTGTTCACCGGAAAAACCAATAACCGAGGAGATATTGATGATCTTTCCTCCTCCCTGTTCGATCATCTTCTTGCCCACGGCCTGGCAGCAGAGAAAAACCCCTTTCAAATTGGTATCCATCACCTGATCCCAACCTTCTTCTTTAATCTTCTCCGCCTCCAGAATGAAAGGATTGACTCCCGCATTATTGATCAGGATATCGATTCGTCCAAAGGAATCGATACCTTCTTGAACCATTCGGGTCACATCCTGGGAAACAGAGACATCAGCGGCAACCGCCATTGCTTTTACCCCGAGATGTTTCACCTCTTCTGCTACGGCTTTTGCTTTATCGAGATTTCGCCCATGGACAATGACATCCGCCCCTTCTTTCGCAAATCCCAAAGCAAACTCCCCTCCAACCCCTCTCGCAGACCCAGTAATCAGCACAACCTTCCCTTTGAATTTCATGGTTTCACCCTCCGATCCAATGGTTTCGTAGGGAACGGTTTTAAACCGTTCCCTACCTGCCATCAATAATCTCCTTGTAATAATCCTTACTACTCTTCCCACATCTGGATGTTTCCCTATTTTCTATGTCCAGTTCCCATTTCAAAGGATTGTTCTGGACATATTCTCTTATACGGGACAACTCATTCTCGTTGCGTATAACATGGTCATAAAATGACTTCTGCCATTGGAAATTATGGCTATTCTTAATCCCTTCATTTATTTTTCGTGACGAAAATGTTTTAAATCCACGAATCATCTCAGACAATCCATGGGTAGGGAACGGTTTCAAACCGTTCCCTACAGCGTAATTCCTATTAATCACAATTATCCCATGGACGTGATTTGGCATAATAACGAATGTATCTAATAAACAATTCAGATAATGTTTAGGCAAATCGTCCCAGCATTGATTAACAATGATTCCATATTGATTCAAAATCATCCCCCTATCTTCTAGTTTCCCAAACCACTCCTCTCTATTTTGGGTGCAAATTGTTACAAAATAATACCCGTCTTTCGAATAATCATAATCCCTCAATCGAATCTGTTTTCTTTCTCTCATCTGTTTAAAAACTTTTGCACCCTTTTATCAAACAACTGGTTCAAATGGTGACTGTTTTCTGGCGACCACCCGAAAACCTCTTCCCATACCTCTCTGCTCTCCATACACAAATAGATAAATAGATCGGGGCTCACCCTCTTCAACCACTTTACCATCTTCTGATACATCTCTGTCCGGATTCCTTTTAAATAACGAAACTTGCCATCTCTCCCGGGAAATAACTCCCCTAAAAAAATCCCGGTTCGAGGAAACCGTTCCTCGGAAATTCTCTTGAGTTGAGCTGGATATCGGAATCCTCCCATGCTTATCCAGACTACTCGCTTTGGATCAATCTGGCGAAATAGGGAATCGACTACCTCCTCATATCCCTTCTCCCACCCCTCATAGTCGATCATTGGATCAAAATGAAATCCCAGGGGATAGCCTGCCTCCTGACACCTCTTCGCTGCCTGGATCCGTTCTATTAAAGAAGCGGTTCCACTCTCCTCGCCTTCAATCACTTGAGAGGGATTAAGTGACCAGGAGATTACTGTTCTACCGCGGTGATCGAGAGAAAGAAGCCGTTCCACTTCAATTGACTTCGTTTTCAGTTCCAGAATAGCATCCTTTCTTGCAAAGAAGGGAACGAGAAATTGAGAAATCGGAAAAATGGATTCCAGGGCTAAACTGTCGGAGAGTTCCCCTGTTCCCAGACGGGAAAGAGGTGTTCGACCTATGGCGAGAAAACCCTCGATCTCCTGGAGAAGGTCATCCCAGTTAGAATAGAGTGTCAGAAAAGGATTGTTCAGATATCCCTGAAGGACGCAGTAGGAGCAATCCATCGGACAGTTGGTGACGGCATTGATCACATAATATCCACAACAGATATGTCGGGATGTTCCCGGACAGGGTTTCAACCGTCTCCCATAAAAACGGGTAATGAGAAGATTCTTCTTCCCGGTTCCAATAGGGTCGAGTTTTGGGAGAGATTGTTTGATCAAGCTCCCCTTATCCTCGATTCTCTGAACCGGTATCCCTGGAAGGGCTTTCAGAACCGTTTGTGTAACCCAATCCTTCTCAGCCTGAACATCAAGATAAATTTTTTCAATTTGAAAAGGAAACATAATAAACTGCAAAGTTCAAATGTCAAAATCCAAAGTTCAAACTAATTTCAAAAATTCCAATACTGTATATCCTCAATTAATAATAGACACTGGATCTTAGTTTTTGGCATTTAACTTTGACATTTGGATTTAATTTGGCATTTGAACTTTGAAATTTGACATTTTCAAAAATCCCCAATC
This sequence comes from Deltaproteobacteria bacterium, assembly GCA_016875195.1. GTDB lineage: Bacteria > Desulfobacterota > BSN033 > BSN033 > UBA1163 > RBG-16-49-23. The sequence continues at coordinate 8,557 of VGRY01000085.1, read as the reverse complement.
AATTCCTTAAACTCTTCCTTATCCACAAGCCTCGATAAAGAGTCAACGATCGCCCGGTATTCCTCCATCGTCCGGAACTGAAACTCAATCCGCAACTCTTTTCCTTCAAAATAGGGAGAATGCTGCAACGATATGGCCGATACCAGATTGAGCGCCTTTCGCTTCTTCTCAAATTCCTCCTCCATCTGTCTCATCTTGGGGTGACGAAGGTTCATGAATACCTTCTTCACACGTTCGGTTCTCTGAATGGGTGTGAGTTCTTTCTGGGAAACAATCTCTTGAATTTCAGTGCGGTCTATAATCTCTTTTATACTGATTCGTTCCCGCCTGGAGATCTCATTCAGAAGGGTAAGCATTTCTCTCAAACGGTTCTCACTTAATTTAAGGCTGGAAAGAAAAGGAGAAAGGGCCATCCGGTCTTCGGAACTCATCTTAGCGAGGAGTCGAATGTTGGAGCGGGAAACCTCCTCTTGCAACACATACGCTTTGATCTCATCCTCCATCCCTGCAAGAGAGAGAAAGGTACTCAATATCTTCTCGTTCGGTTCTAATGAAAATAAAGGTAAATAGGATTTGATCGCCTCAGAACGTTCGACTTTGAAGAAATGAAGGAGTTTATCCAGAGCAATGGCTTTCTCCACAGCATTAAACCCTCTGGTTGTCAGATTTTCCTGAAGAGAGAGGATAAATAATTCCAAATCATTCCCTCCCCGTTTTTCAGAAACCATTGCTGGAATTTCATTAGTTCCGAGTTCCCTTAATGCCAAAATCCTCCTGAACCCGCACACAATCTGGTAACTATCTTTTTTCATCCTTAAGAGAACCGGCTGAATCAATCCGGCCGTTTGAATAGAAGATCGGAGATTCCGAAGGTCAAGCATGAAATTGACAGAGAAAGTTTCGTCGGAAAGATCAATTTGCTTAAGGGGTATTTCTTTAATAGTTTTCATTTGGGCATCCTAAGGTATTTCAGAAAAAGTTCAAATTTCAAAATCCCAATGTCAAAGGAATGCCAAAGGATAATGTTAAAAAATGAAATTTGGATTTTTGATTGCCTTTGGTATTTGACCTTTGGCATTTGAACTTTCTTCATATTTCAATGCCATATTGGCGCATCATCTCTTGGTAGCGCCTCCCTTCGAGCTCGTTTCCCCTCTTTAAAAAACCCATCGAAAGGACTCGGCATTTTTTCTCCATCTCCTTCAAGACAGCCTCCCTTTCCTCAGCTTTGAGATAGGGTTCGGAAAGGAGTTTCTCCAAGGCGATCACCCGGTAGCGGTCATTTCCCCATGATCGGTTAGAAAGCTGGTCGGAGTGCCCTCCCCTTTTGACGATCAATTTCTTATTGATGAAAAAAATGGGAAACCTGGAGGAAACCCTAAGCCAGAGGTCATAATCCTCGCATACTGGAAGGGCCTCATCGAAGAGTCCAACCTTTGAAAAGAGGTTCTTCCTCATCATCGCAGATGATGGACTGATGATGCAGAGGGGAAGGCATTTTTCAAGGATCCATCCGGAATATTTTGAATGTTTCTTCATCGGGTTGACTCGTTTCCCTCTTCGGATCCAGATCTCGTCGGTATAACAGAGAGGGTAATGCGGGTTGTCATCTAAAAATGCCACCTGAATTTTTAATTTCCCCTTTACCCACATATCATCCGAATCCAAGAAGGCGACGTATTTCCCTCTAGCGTGAAGGATGCCTCTATTTCTGGCTGCACTTACACCCCGATTCTCTCCGTGTTCAATGACCTTGACCCGTCCCCCGAATTGCTTCATCTCGCCAGGGGTTCCATCTGTAGACCCATCGTCCACGACGATCAATTCAAAATCTTCGAAATCCTGGGCCAGAACGGACCGAACCGCCTCCTTCAACATCGGCAGCCGGTTATAGGTAGGAATGATGACGGAGACTTTGGGCATGTTTCTATTGCGGAATGGCGAATGCGGAATGCGGATTGTTAAACTTCACCCGCTTCATGAAACCAGGTTTTCATTCCGCAATCCGCAATCCGAAATCCGAAATGGTTAGGCAGCTCTTCGTGTCATTTTCTTTAGCCGGATAATTCGTTTCCGTAAAATGTTAGCCATCTTAACATTCTTCTGTTGAAGGATCTCCTCTCTTTTGGCTTTCAACTCCTTCACTTTCTGCTTCAACTGGGCCACGGTCAGAACGACCTTCTCTTTTTTTACACCAGTCTTCTTCTCTTTCTCAGGTTCAGGAATGCCCTTTGCTTTCCGGATGGCAACGAGTAAATCCTCTTTCTTCATCGCATGGACACCTTCAATCCCGGATAGCCCAAGGGCCATTTCCCTTAACTCTTTAGCAGTCAATTTCTCCAAAGGCTTCTCTTTCTTTTCCATATGCATCTCCTCCTTCTCCTTTTAGAATAACCAGGGGTGGTATACTGCTTTGAGCGTTAATGGATGGTAATGTATATACGATTTTAGAGGTCAAATCAACCCTGACAGAAGGATTTGACAGAAGGATTCCGGATCAAAGAATTCAACAGTGAAGTGGTGAAACTAAGTCTATTATTTAACCGACTTTATGATTTTTAAGAAGTCTTCTTCTAACTGAGGACCCGAGGTAGCGGGTGAATACCCGATCATCAGGACCCAGCCATTCTTTGTCTCAACAATTCCCATCGGTGATTCAAGAAATACCGTTTGCTCACCGCTTTGGACAGCACCACGCCAATATTCCCAAACGGCGGCAAGACCCGTGTCTGTTTTTATCTTTGTGGGCTTCTTAATCATCTCCTGGCCTTTGGGGTAAGATGAACCAATCGTCTTTAAACCCGCGACGCGGATACTGTTATAATTTAATCGCCTCCCGGTATAGCACATGACCAAAATGGTTACGCCTTCCATGTTCTCAGACTTAAGCCAGGCAATAACTTCTTTTTCAAAATTACCCGGTATCTCTTTTGTCGCCCAACCTTCTGGCAAATGGAAGGAGATGCCTCTATTCGTAAACGGTGTCCCCTGCGCAAAGGACAGAGCTATCGGTAAGAGTATTGCGGCAAGGAAAATAGTAAATGGTACAAGATAAAAGAGATTAGATCTTTTTGCCATGTCTTCCTTCCTCCTCTATTCGTGGGATGAACTGCCTTAGGCCAGTGAAATGCTTGTGGTAGAAGCAAAAACAAGAGATGAGGAAAGTGACATTGAAATTAGATTACTTCTCGACGACCTTCACTTTCATCTCAATCCTCTCTTTGGGATTATCTGCTCTGTCTCTGGGTTGGCTGACGATTTTGTCTGCGACTTCCATGCCAGACACCACCTCGCCGAAGACAGTATACTGCTTGTCGAGGAAGAAGGCGTCAGCCACACAGATGAAGAACTGTGAACCAGCGCTATCCGGATGTTGGGCTCTTGCCATGGAGAGAATGCCCCGCTTATGCTTTTTATCACTGAATTCTGCTTTTAGTGTATAACCGGGCCCACCCATCCCGTGTTGCGACCGATCCGGATTCTTCGAATTTGGATCCCCGCCCTGGATCATGAATCCCGGGATGACACGGTGGAACGTCGTGCTATCATAAAATCCCTTTTTAGCCAGCTCAATAAAGCTGGAGACGTGTTTAGGGGCAACGTCTGGGAAAAACTTGATCTCAATATTTCCAAAATTTGTTTCGATAATAGCTTTGGTCTCAGACATTTTTTTAATTTCCTCCGGTTTAAAATTTTTATATTGCACTTGCGCATGGACGAGATGATTCATGAGTAAAAAAATGATCCCTATAATGCTAAATCTAATCATTCTCATAGATACCTCCAATCCACTAACTGTCAGTACTGATCACAGTGGAGTCCATATAGAAACCTCCAAACATCCCACCTTGAAGAATATAAACGGTGTACGCCATGGAACATTATACAAAAGCCCCATCCAATGGATGGGGCTTAAAATCTGGCGGGAGCGACGGGGCTTGAACCCGCAACCTCCGACGTGACAGGCCGGCGCTCTAACCAATTGAACTACGCCCCCGTTTTTCTAATATTCTAAATTCGAATTTCGAAATCCGAAACAATTCTAAAATCCAAATTTCCTAATGACCTAAACTCTGATAAATTACTTATATCCAGTTTGGAGTTTTGGTAAATTGATTTTGTTTCGAATTGGTCCTGCTGGACACTTCGCCCGGATTTTGTGCTTCGAATTTCCTCCTGGTGTATGGTAGGCGGAACAGGGATTGAACCTGCGACCCCCGGCTTGTAAGGCCGGTGCTCTCCCGACTGAGCTATCCGCCCTCCCCGTAGAGTTAATTTAATGGAACTGCCCTTCCAATGTCAACCCTTCGACTCACCATTATAATAAACACTGGCCATTATCTTCAACCCAAACTCAGGCCGATGGGCTCAGGGTTGACCCTGAGCATCTCTCTATGACCCGCCATGAAAGGCTGGACTTGGAGTTGTCGAATGGGTCAAGGTTAGGCAGCCCCAGCCTCCTTTTCATAAAGGAGGATTGGGCTTTCATGATTGAGGACAACCTCATCACTGATGATGCATTCCCGAATATTCGGCTGAGAGGGAAGCTCATACATCACATCCAGCATGGTGTTCTCCATGATTGCCCTTAACCCCCGGGCACCGGACTTCCTCTTGATAGCCTCCTTTGCAATAGAGGTTAGAGCTCCTTCGGTAAACCGGAGCTTCACATTCTCAAATTCAAACAGTTTCTGATACTGCCTGACCAGGGCATTCTTTGGCTTCTTCAATATATCGACCAGCGCTTCCAGACTCAGCTCCGAAAGCGTGGCAATCACCGGAAGCCTCCCGATAAATTCAGGAATCAATCCAAACCTGAGCAGATCTTCAGGCTGAACCTCTTTGAAGAGTTCGCCCATATCACGTTCATCTTTCGTTTTAATATCGGCCCCAAATCCTAATGTTTTTCCTCCAATTCGCTGCTCAACAATCTTTTCCAGCCCGACAAAAGCCCCTCCGCAGATGAAAAGAATATTGGTCGTATTGATTTGAATGAATTCCTGTTGAGGATGCTTGCGTCCCCCTTTGGGCGGCACGCTGGCCACGGTTCCTTCGATGATTTTGAGCAATGCTTGCTGAACCCCTTCACCTGAAACATCCCTGGTAATGGATGGGCTATCCGATTTCCTTGAAATTTTATCGATCTCATCAATATAGACAATCCCCTTCTGGCAGCGTTCGATATCGTAATCCGATGCCTGAAGAAGACTCAGAATGATATTCTCCACATCCTCACCCACATATCCGGCTTCGGTGAGACAGGTGGCATCCGCAATCGTAAAAGGCACATCCAGAATGCGGGCCAGTGTTTGGGCCAGAAGCGTTTTTCCCGAACCCGTGGGACCGATGAGAAGAATATTCGATTTCTGAAGTTCCACATCGCCTGAGAGAATCCGTGTGTCAATGCGTTTGTAGTGATTGTGAACAGCCACCGATAAAATCCTCTTGGCATGCTCCTGTCCGATGACATATTCATCCAGCTTGGCCTTGATCTCCATAGGTTTGGGAACGGTTAATTTACCGGGAACAAATCTCTCTTCGGTTTCCTCAGCAATGATCTCATTGCACAGATCAATGCATTCGTCACAAATATAGACGGTGGGTCCGGCAATGAGTTTCCTCACTTCATCCTGGCTTTTTCCGCAGAATGAACAGTGCAATACGCTCCCGTAGCTTCCCCCATTTGATTTCATCACACTCTCCTTTCTGATCTCTTCCGGAATTAACCCTGAGACCGGACAGGACGCTGGATCACTACTTCGTCAATAATGCCGTATTCCTTGGCCTGGTGACCGCTCATATAAAAATCCCGTTCTGTATCGGTTCCAATTTTTTCTAATGGCCGGTGGGTATGCCTTGCCAGGATGGCATTCAACTCTTCTCTGAGCCGAAGAATCTCTTTTGCCTGGATGTCCACATCGGTGGCCTGCCCCTGAAACCCTCCCATGGGCTGATGGATAAGGATCCTCGAATGAGGAAGGGCAAACCGTTTTCCCCTCTCCCCGGCTGAGAGAAGAAGAGCTGCGATGCTGGCCGCCTGTCCCATGCAAAGCGTCGAAACTTTCGGCCGAATATACTGCATGGTATCATAAATAGCCAACCCGGAAGTGACGATCCCTCCCGGAGAATTGATGTAGAGGTGAACATCCTTATCCGGATCTTCTGACTCCAGAAAGAGCATCTGGGCAATCACCAGATTGGCCACATCATCATCAATCGCCGTTCCAACAAAGATGATCCGTTCCTTTAAAAGCCGGGAATAGATATCATAGGCTCGTTCCCCTCTTCCATCCTTTTCGATCACAATCGGTATCAATCCCATGTTTTTCCTTCCTCATTGTTTGAGTAGCGCCCTCGTTTATCGGGGGCGCACCTTTGCGTCGGCATTTAATGCCGACGCTACGAAAGCGTCATTTTTCCGAAATATTGGCTTTCCCCAGCAGAAAGTCCAGGGTCTTATCGGTCAGGATTCCTGACTTCAGTTCGGGGATCATCCCGTTCTTTTCATAGTAACGTTTTACCACATCCATCTTCTGATGGGTCCTCTCTGAGATGGACCGGAGTCGTTCGTCCGCCTCCTCATCGGTCACGGTAATCCCCTCCTGGGCGGCAATCTTCTCGAGAATCAAATAGGTCCGTACCTGCTTCTGAGCCACTTCGCGATAATCCTCCTGGAGTTTCTCCTCCGGTATATTCAAATTCTTCAGAGCGATCCCTTGTGTGGCCAATCTCATCTTAGTATCCGAAACAAGAGCCTTGGCCTGCTCCACCACCAGACTTTCAGGAACTTCAAATGGGTTGGCTTGAATCAACTGATCAACCATCTGATCTTTCAACTGCCGTTCAAACGTCAGATCTTTCTCTTTTTGAATTCCTTCTTTCAGTTTGGCTTTTAAATCTTCCAACGAGGAGTAATCCCCAAGGTCTTTAGCAAATTCATCATCCAGCGGTGGAAGAATCTTTTCCTTTACCTCTTTCACCTTGACAAGGAAAGAAACCGTCTTCCCTGCCCATTTCTTATATCCATAATCTTCGGGAAAGGGAACCTCTATTTCCTTCTCCTCCTCCGGATTGAGACCAATCATCTTTTCTTCGAGGGCCGGAATAAATCGCCCTCCCCCAACCTCAACATTGAAATCAGTCGCTTTTCCCTCTTCTAAGGGTTTGTTGTCCATCTTGGCTGTGTAATCGATGATGACATGATCCCCTGACTTAACGGCCCTGGGTTCTGTAATTGTTTTTAATTGGGCATGGAGGTCCTGAAGGCCTTTCAGTCTCTCCTCCACCTCTTCGGCTTTGGCGTCCTCTTTCTTCCCTTCAATCTTTAAACCAATGTATCCATCCAATTTAATCTCGGGTTTGACTTCAATTGTGACCGAATATTGGAAAGGCTTTCCCTTCTCCAACTCTCCGGGGTCGATCACAGGAGGAGAAACCGGATGAAGATCTTTCTCGGAGAGGGCAGCCGGATAAGTCTCCTGGATCAGTTTTTGGATGGCCTCTGCCTTGACGTAATCTTTAAAATATCTCTCCAAGATATCTCTGGGAATTCTGCCTGGTCGGAATCCTTTGATCTTCGCCTGCTTTCCCACTTCTTTGTAAAGGGATTCTACTTCCCCGGTGACCTGTTCAATGGAAATCTCAACATTAATCTTCTTCTTTATCGAGCTAATTTCTTCAACGGTGATATTCATCAAATGCCCTTTCTATAATTTAAATATCCGAAACGTCCCAAGATAGGGAATCAGTGGACCAGTAAACCAGGTCGGAATCGACTCGTACCGAGAGGCAGGATATCAGAGGGTCAGGATATCAGGAAAAAAGAAAATAAAATATTTTTTAACCCGATGCCCCGATGTCCTGATATCCACTGCCTGATAACCTGATATTCTGATAACCACTAAACTTTGTTTCGAATTGGTCCTGCTGGACGCTTCGCCCGTGCTTCGAATTTCTTCTATTAAGCTGGTGCCGAGGGCGGGACTTGAACCCGCACAGTCTTTCGACCACGAGATCCTAAGTCTCGCGCGTATGCCAATTTCGCCACCCCGGCTTTTCTTCGTCTCCCTATCTTGACCCGGTTGAAAGTAGTATCTGGGAACCATGAAAATCGGCATTTGGTCAAGGTAAGGGTGAGGACGCCAGTTTGGGCAAAGTAAAGTGGTAAGGTAAAATCTTTAAACCCTAATGACCTGACCTATAGACAAAACCGGCATCCTTACCTTGGCCCTACCCCAGAGACTTATTTTCTGAAATGCTTGGTGAGCCGTGTAGGAATCGAACCTACAACCTACTGATTAAGAGTCAGTTGCTCTACCGATTGAGCTAACGGCTCACTCTTTTAAATGATCATTGCAAAATTAGCAATTAGTCCCGCTTTGGCGGGATTAACTTTGCAATTTGCACCCATTAAAAGGCACCCATTAAAAGGCACCCATTAAAAGGCACCTTGTCAAGAGAAAAAGTTATCCTGTAACGAGGTAACAGCATTTTTAACTACCTCGAATCGAGAAAGACATGTTATCTGGACAAGCCCCGAGGTTGCCATCTGCACCAT
>VGRY01000084.1 GCA_016875195.1 Deltaproteobacteria bacterium | reverse complement strand
TTTAAGTTAAGCTGGAGGGGTTCAAAAAGTGGGCATACCCTTCTTATGAGAACAATTTTGAACAAGGTGGCGTCTTGCAGAATCTGGCTTTTTCCTTGTAAAGTTAGTTTCAAGGAATTTAAATCCAGAATCGAAAGCATTGGAGACTTATCATGAAACTTGTTCACACCAGGGACATCTCAATACGAACCTCTGATCTGGGGGACCATCATATCCTTGTGGAGGGTGTTCTCATCGATCATCGGTATCCGCCGGGTCAACCATCTTCAGAGGAAACGAAGCTTGTTCACCATATGGCGATTCGATTGACTGTCAAAGGCCCTGAGATGCTGATTAAACAGGCAGAAGCGACCATGCCTCATCATCCCAGAAAAGAATGTCCGGACGTTCTCCCCTCGTTCCGGAATCTGGAAGGGGTGAAGATCGCCCCAGGCTATACCATGAGAGTTAAGAAAGTCATTGGAGGCGTAAAAGGATGTGCCCATTTGACGAGCCTCGTCATCTCCATGGGGGAATCTGCTGTCCAGGGATACTGGGCTGCTTATGATGCAGAAAGAGGGAAAAAGGGCCTTCGCGAACATACCATCCAGAAATTCATCAATACCTGTCATCTGTGGAGAGAGGATGGCACCATTGTGAAGGAACTCCGAGAGACTTCGAAGTCTTAGCTCGCATGATAAAAGATAAGGTTTTTAACAGAAGTTTTATGAACCCCCCGTCATCGCTGGGCGAGGGTGATCTGAAAGATACCGCCTAATACCGGAAAGGTCCTGACCCTTCTAAAACCTGCCTTTCTCAATGTTTCATTCTGGGGAAAAGAGAAAAAACTGAGATTTCTTCTTTCAAAGAGTTGAAAAAAGATTAGAGAAATAATTTTCGCCATCCCTGAGGGTTGTGGATGAAAGTCTGCTATCACTATCCTTCCATCTCCTTTTAATGCCGCATAGGATCGCTCGATAACACCTGCCCTGTATTTCTCCTGGAGTTCATGGATAGAAAACGAGGTGAAGATTCCATCGAAATGGTCCTGGTATGCCCAGGGCTGGGTCACATCTTTCTTGACGAAGATGACATTGGCCAATCCTTTGTAACGCTCTTTGGCCACATCGATCATGCTCTGGGTGATGTCCATCCCCATCACCCTTCCTTCTTCCCCAACAGCGCTGGATATCCAGGAAGCGACTTTTCCCGTACCTGAGCAGAGGTCTAAAATCTTCTCACCCTTTTGAGGCGCAAGAATCTTAACAGCTTTTCTTAAAAAACTCTGATATCCTCCGAACGTGAGGAGATGGATAAGGGTATCGTAGTAAGGGGCTATCCAGTGGAAGAAATCATTGGGTTGTTGATTCAATGTCAAATGTCAAAGTGCAAAGTTCAAATCAAGCTCAAAATTTAAATGCTTAAGAAAGAAAATTTTATATTAAGTCATTCGACATTCATTTGGCATTTGAACTTTGATATTTGGAATGTTCGCTTCTAACCTTAAACTTTGTCCAAGGTGATCTTGGCTCCATCTCTCACTTTCAGAAAGGCTTTGGGGTCTCCGGAAACCTTTCCGATCACATTGACCGCGCTGGCCGCCCGTATTTCATCGCCCCGGCTCGCGGGTGTGGGACCGAAAAAGATGCAGAAGGCATGGCCAGTTGGCCAGTATCCTAATTCGCCTGAAGAGACCACCTCTCTTGCTCCCTGATCCAACCCGGTCTTGACAGGAATGCCAAAATAGATCTCTTCTCCCCAGGTGTTAGCCTTTGCCTCAATAGGCAAAGCCTCCCAGATCAATCCCGCTGTTTTCGAGTCATTCAGTTCGGCTTCGACGTTCAAATGGCCGACAAGAATCTTAATCTTTTTTCCCATCTCCTGCTCCCGACTCCTCAAGAGGAGAAAATTCATTATAGAGATTTTCCTTCTCTCCAATTTGGGATAGACTGTTTGAATAAAAAAGAATGTCCCTTTCCATCTTCACGGGCTCCCCTTTCAGGGAGAGAAAGCGACGGGTCTGGGATCTCAACAATAGAAAACTGAGGATGACCAGAACATAATTGGAAACTTCTTTCCCCGCCATATAAAAAACCCGGGAATACATGTCAGAATAGAAGTATGCTTCGACGAGAAGTCTGCCGCTATTGATCAGGAGGCCAAGGGTGAGAAGCTGAAGACCCCGCTTGACCTTGGTGGTATTTCGCGATAAGGAGAGAAGGTACTGGTCATAGGTTTTTTTGAAGTTCTTCCAACTTTCCGAAAGATTTTTCAGAAGATCCTGATAGGTCTGTTCGTCCTCTCCGAAAACTTTCAAGCGAACCTGGATATCTCCCCGAAACAGGAGGTATCGTTTCAACAACTCTTCCCTATCTGAAAGGTAGCCCTCATTTTTTTTAAGCCCTTTAAAGAGAACAAAGCCAATCGCCACAAGAAGGATGAAGGAAATCCCTTCATTCACATAGTTAATCCACATCGTTCCGCTCATCCCTACAATATCCCAATTGAATTTGAGAGGCAAGGTGAAGAAGTTGGGGCTCTGAAGCCAGCCTGTCCTGAGAGGCTACGTTTGTCGTTGTCGAAGCTCGTATCGATGCTCGTCTAACGATTCTTGATACTCGAATTTCTTATTTCGAGCATCGAGCTTCCATACGAGCCTCTTCACCGATAAACGAATTTCGATCGTGCTCTTAGACACTAAACGGCACTATGCTCCTTGCTTGAGCCCAACCCTTCTATTTAAATGACATTTTTTACAACCGGTTGATCAGGCTGGCCATATAGCCTGCCCCGAATCCGTTATTGATATTGACCACTGAAACGCCCGAGGCGCAGGAGTTTAACATGGCCAGAAGCGCTGTGATCCCACCGAAACTGGCCCCATATCCGACGCTCGTGGGAACAGCAATCACCGGTTTATCCACCAACCCTCCCACCACACTGGGGAGCGCCCCTTCCATCCCTGCCACCACAATGAGAACCCGGGCTTCATCCAATCTCTTCTGCTGGGAAAGCAGCCGATGGATGCCTGCCACCCCGACATCATAAAGGGTCTCCACGCGATTGCCCATGATCCCGGCAGTCACGGCGGCCTCTTCAGCCACAGGAATATCCGTGGTCCCGGCAGTGATCAACAGAATCGTTCCCTTGCCCTCCGGTTTTACAGGATGGGTGAGAAAGGTGAGCGTTTTCGAAAGGGGATAGTAATGGCTCTTCTTAAAAACTTGTTTAATTTTTTTCGCCTTCTTCTCTTCAAGACGGGTGACGAGGATGTTCTGGCCTCTCTCCTTCAATCCTTTCATAATTGAGAGGATCTGTTCGGATGTCTTTCCTTCCCCCCAAATCACTTCCGGAAAACCTTTTCGAAGGCTTCGATGGTGGTCTACCCGTGAATGGCCCAGGTCTTCAAAAGGAAGCGTCTTCAGCCGTACCATCGCCTCATCAATCGAAGTTTGTCCTGCCTTAACGCTTTGCAAAAGTTCTTCCAGCTTTTGTATGTTCATCTCTTTTTAAAAATCATTCTATTCAGTCAACCAATGAAAAGTCAAGAGAGGCTCAAGGGTTTTTCTTGACAAAAGGAGGTAAACCCTTTAGGCTCAAACCATCATGTTTTGCCTTTTCACGACCAATTTGATTTCTTACCCTAAATGTTGAAAGGATTTTTTTTATGAACCGAACAGGGATTGTAAAGGACCATAGGTATTTGGACCATATGATGGACCCGGGTCATCCGGAGAGTCCGGAACGATTAAGGGTGATTTATAAGATGCTCGAAGAACCGGAAATGAAAGGTTTCCTCGAAGAGGTAAAACCACGCTCGGCCACCCACGAGGAGCTGGAATTGATTCATACTCCGGCATATATCGACCAGGTGGCACAAACCTCTGGAAAGCCCTACTTCCGGCTCGATATGGATACTTCCACTTGTGCCAAATCCTATGAGACAGCCCTGCTTGCAGCCGGGGGCCTGTTGGAGCTGATCAAAGTAGTGATGGAAGGAAAGCTGAATAATGGTTTTGCCCTAGTGAGACCTCCGGGCCATCATGCGGAAAGGGATAGGGCCATGGGGTTCTGCCTTTTCAACAATGTGGCCATTGGCGCGGAGTATGCCATTAAAACATTCTCTCTGGACAGGGTCTTGATTGTGGACTGGGATGTCCATCACGGAAACGGAACCCAGAATTCTTTCTATGAGGATCCACGGGTCCTCTACATCTCCACGCATCGTTACGGTTTCTTTTACCCCGGAACAGGGTCAGCCCAGGAAGTGGGAAAGGGAAAGGGATTGGGGTTTACGGTCAACGTTCCATTTTCAACGGGAGCGGGAGATGCCGAATACGGAAATATCTTTGAAACATTGATCAAGCCCATCGCCTTGGAATATCAACCCCGGTTGATCCTCGTCTCGGCGGGCTTCGATACCCATTACGATGATCCTCTGGGTGGGATGGAGGTGACAGAGAAAGGGTTTGCAAGAATGACCCAAAGCCTGATGGAGGTCGCTCAGACGACCGCTCAAGGAAAACTGGTCATCACGCTTGAGGGAGGATATGACGTCTCCGGGCAAGGCCGATCCGTCAAAGCCGTATTAAAAGAACTCGCTCAGACCTCCCCAGTGGATAAGAAAGACCTAATGGAAAAGGAAGCAATGAATTACCCTCGAATCGAACGATTGATCAATCAATTGAAAGAGATTCAAAAGCCATACTGGAAAACACTGTAAGCTTTCCTGGAGATTTCTGGACTTATCAAGAAATCTCTTTAGCCTTTTCCAGCCGTATTGACCATCTCCTTCAATTCCTTTCCAACCTTGAAAAAGGGAAGTTTCTTTGGGGGAACCTCAACGATCTCTCCTGTCTTTGGGTTGCGGCCCTTATATCCGCCGTAATTGCGCACCATAAAGCTGCCAAATCCTCTGATCTCGATCCGTTCCCCGTTCTGGAGACTCTCCTTCATTCCATCGAAGAGGGTATCAACGATCACCTTGGCAACCTTCTGTGTCACATTCGTCTGCTCTGAAACCTTATTGATCAGTTCGGCTTTGTTCATAGCTCCTCCCTTCCCCCTCTCAGGGTTAAACGAAATGCCCGTGGATATATTACACCCCATTCATGAAACGTGTTGGTGATTCGTGATTTTCCAAAAAAATATTTGACTCCTAACTCCGAACTCCGAACTCCGAACTTTTTTTGCGTATCTCTTCCACCAGTTGCCCGAACTTCTTCTCAAAAACCACCCTGTTCTTATTCGTGGATCCTGCCATCACAATCTCTCCTCCTGCCTTTGCCGGAATCTTTACCCACACCCGTTGATGGGAGAAGAAGAAGGAGATGATCAGTCCGATGATCATCAGGCTGCATCCGACCCAGACAACCCATACTCCGGGATCTTTCGTCACCTGAAGACCTGTATATTCTCTTTCAATCACCTCTTCGATGGTGAGGACAAACTCATCGTTTCTCTGCTTATCGAAATCAGGACTATTTTTTATTAACCAAAAAACACGGGGCTCCTGATTGGGTCTGAATAGAACCACCTGAGCTCCCTCCCCAACATTGTGTACCTGATGAAAATATTGTAAAACCCGTAAAACAGCGGTCGAATCGGGAATGGGAACCGTTTCGCCCTCAGAGACCTTTAAGAGAACTTTTTCCTTTTTATTCTTCCACTGAACACCAACGGCGAGATCATGAATCGCTCCGTAACTCGATTGATAGAAGGTCAAACCTTTATAATGGAGAGGATCATTGACCTTAATCGTCTTCTTCAAAACCTCTTTTCCATTATCAAGAATCGTGAGGTCACTCATATACTCTTTCACATGTTTTTCCTGCCTCTTAAGATCATAATAAGTGATCCTGAAATCGTCACATCGGATCGAAAACTCAATGGGCTTTGTAACGTCCCGATCCTTGTCTCTCAGGGCAATATAATTGACTGCCTCGCCTTCAAGGATATTGACATATCCCCTGAAGCCAAAGGGGTGAGATCCTGCGATCCCTCCGAGGAGGATTAAGATAATGCTCAAATGGGTGATGTAAGCTCCCAGTCTCGAGAACTTTCCCTTTTCAGAATAGAGAGTGACAGAAGATTCTGCTTCGATCCTCTGCGGGTTCTTAAACCCTTTCTTTAGGAGTAATCGAATCTCTTCTTCCTTCATTCCGCTCGAATGAGAAAGCGATAATCGCTCCACATACGGAAGAGTTTTGAGCAGCGATTCTCCTAACTCTTTTCCACCCGATTCACGGGAAATCTGTTTCCATGCCCCAGGAAACCGGTGGAGAGAACAAGCAATCAAGTTAATCACCAGAAGCAGAAGGGTAGCGCTGAACCACCAGGAGTGGTACATATCGAAGAGGCTAAAGAACTCCAGCACATTATAAAGTTTAATTCCATATCGCTGAATATATTCTCCGCTTGGGGCATTCTGTTTAATCACCGTGCCGATAATGGAGATGATCGCAAGTAGAATGAGAAGAAAGATGGTGAGTTTGAGAGAACGAAAAAAATCGAAGATGATATCTAATATCCCTTTTTCTTTTTGATCCACTGTAACCTCTTAAATTTTTACGGTTTTAAATATATTCAAGCAAATTCGCCTGCATATGATATGCGTTAAAGAATGCGGGCAAGTATTTGAAATTTTTAACATATACGGTCGCTTTCTGTCAAGAAATAAGGGGTAATCCTTTATTAGGATTACCCCTTATTGTTACCCACAGCGCGTTTCAGCCTATTTCTTTGCTTTCACATGGCACTGGGTACAACCTGCAGGCCCGGTGGGTTTACCTGCCTTCTTCAGGTCGTCATGACATGTCTTGCAGCTACCGTGATAAGCCTCTTTAGTGCCGAGAACCTTCCCCTCAGTCTTCGCTTTGTGGCACTTCTTGCAACCCTGTGCTGCGGTGCCGGGTTTCTTTCCTTTTAACTCGTGGTGACATTTCTCGCAGGCAATTTTAGCTGTTTCAGCGTGCTTCTGGTGTGTGAATTTCACATCGCCATAGCCAACCTTAAACGTATACTCCTTTTCCTGAGCAAAAGCGCCACTGACCAAGAGCAGGGAAAGAATAAAACCCGCCAGAATCCCGATACTGATTAAGCCCTTCTTCATCCTGTTTCACCCCCTTTCTTTTCAATTCATTAGACGCCGAAAGTCTAACAGATATTCACTATTTGTCAAGAAAATTTTTGAAAAATTTCCCCTGTCATGCTGGGCTTAACCGGTTTAGGAGATTACAACCCCAGGAAGGCTTTTTTGACGATGTCGGATTCCAACAATTCTTTTCCGGTCCCCGTGTGGATGGTCCGCCCGGTTTGCAGAACATATCCCCGGTCGGCCAATTCCAGGGCTTCTCTCACATTCTGTTCGACCAGAAGGATCGTATACCCTTCTTCTTTTAAGAGAGAGATGGTTTGAAAAAGTTCGGTCACCAGTTTTGGCATCAGCCCAAGAGAGGGTTCATCGAGCATGAGCAACTTGGGCCGGATCATCAGGCCTCGGCCGATGGCAAGCATCTGTTGTTCGCCTCCGCTCAATGTCTCTCCTCTCTGCCGAAGCCGTTCTTTTAATCTCGGAAAAAGTCGATAAACATGAGTCAGATGCTCTCTGGCTTCATCTTCAGAACTGGAGGTAAAGGCCCCCAAAAGAAGGTTCTCCTCCACGCTTAAAGGGCCGAAGATGCGTCTTGATTCGGGCACATAGACCACGCCCAATTTCACAATCTTCGCGGTTTGCTCCCGGGTGATATCCTTACCGTTAAAGGAAATCCTTCCCGACACCGGACGGACTGTTCCAATGATGGCCTTCAGGGCGGTGCTTTTCCCGGCTCCATTTCCGCCCACAATGGCCACCAGTTCTCCCGGATTGACCTCAAAGGTCACCTCATGGAGGGCCGGAATCCCTTCGTAATGAACTCTGATCTTATCTACCCTTAGCATATCTTTCCCCGAGGTAGGCCTCGATCACCTTCTCCTGGCGGGCGACCTCGACAGGCAGTCCTTCTGTAATCTTCTTACCGGCGGACATGACGATCACTCTCTCCGAAAGAGTCATGATAAACTCCATCACATGTTCGGTCAGAAAAAGAGTTAACCTCTTTTCCTCTTTGATTCTCTGTAGGGCCTCAATGATCTCCTTGGTCTCAAGGGGATTGAGACCTGCCGCCATTTCGTCAAGCATCAGAAGTCTGGGTTTTGTGGCGATGGCCCGTGCCAGTTCGACTCTCTTCTGCAAAGCAATCGGAAGCTCTGTAGGAAGAACTCTTGCCTCTCCATTGAGATCCATGAGATCTAAAATTTCCTGAGCCTCTTTCCGGGCGATTTGCCGGTCGCTGGTCCGGCAGAAGGCTCCGATCATCACATTCTCTTCTACGCTCAGATTGGGCATCATCTTCATGCCCTGAAAGGTTCTCGCGATCCCGACTCTTGTGACCAGATGAGGAGGCCAACCCGTAATCTCTTTTCCTTCAAAAAAAATATTTCCACGGGTGGGTTTATAATAACCGGCAATGCAGTTGAAGAGGGTCGATTTGCCTGCGCCGTTCGGACCGATCAGACCCAGGATCTCCCCCTGTCGAAGTTCAAAGGAGATATCTCCGTTGGCCACCAAGCCGCCGAACTCTTTTACAAGGTTCTTCACCTCGAGCATCATCCCCCTACCTCGCCTTTCTTCCTCAAACGCTCGATGATTCCCCAGATTCCCTTAGGCTCTTTGGCGGCGATGACCATCATGATCACAGCGTAAACCATAAAATCGATGCCCAGACGTTTCTGCGCTCCCAGCCAGGCACCCAGGTACATATCCAGAGGAATCAGAAGAGCCGCTCCGATGATGGGACCCCAAATCGAACCCGCACCTCCCACCATCACGGTCATCGCAATCAAGATCGAAAGGTCCAGAGGCATCACTGCATCGGGGTCAATGTAAAGGTAATAAACCGCCATGAAGCTTCCGCCGAGGGCCCCCAAGCCGCCGGTGATGGTGTAATTGATCACCTTGGTGCGATAGACATTGATCCCGAGGCTTGCCGCTGCATCCTCATTATCCCTGACCGCTTGAACCTCATAACCTAACTTCGATTTCCTGAACCAGTTCATAAAGTAAAACTGCAAGAGAAAGAGAAATAAGATGAAGTAATGATAATAGATGGGAGAGTTGAATTGCATATAGACGAAATCGGCACCGGATCGAATCGGTATCTCCACTCCCCGGGCGCCCCCCGTCCAATCCCAGAAGATGAAGAGCTCTTTCCAGACCAGGGCCACGCAGAGCGTGGCAATGGCAAAGTAATGGCCCTTTAGTCGAAACATCGGATAGGCAATGGCAAAAGATTCCATCGCCGCAATCACCATCCCTGGAATGATGGTGATCCAGAAGGGCACCTTCCACCAGACAATCATCAAGGCGGTGGCATAGGCTCCGAAACCCACATTCTTCGCTTGTCCCAGGTCCACCTGACCTCCATAGCCGCCGATGAGATTCCAGCCCAGGCCAAAGAGGGCAAATAGGAGAAACTTGATCATGACCGCTCTGCCATAGGCAGAGGTAACAATCCAGGGAAAGATGAGGACGATGAGGAGAAAGATGAGAAACCCGATCCGCTCGAAACGGGGTCTGTCCTCAAAAGAGAAAATATCAGTCAAAAACTGCTGCATCTCACCACCCGAACAGCCCCCGGGGTCTGAAGACCACAACGAGAAAATAGACGATATAAATAAACGAGAACTTCAATTCGCTCACCAATTGACCGCTTACAACCATGATCAGGCCAATGACGATCCCGGCGATAAAGGCTCCGACAATGCTTCCAAATCCGCCTAAGGCAACCGTGGCAAAGGCAATGAGGGTGAAGAGCATCCCCACCGTAGGGGTCACATAATAGAAGTGAGCCAGAAGCGCGCCGGCCAAAGCAACGGTTGCACCTCCGATCCCCCAGGCAAATGCGTTCATGCCTTTGGTATCAATCCCCATATACTTTGCCGCTTCGGAATCAATGGAGGTTGCCCTCAGTGCCCTTCCCAACTTGGTCCGGTAGATCATCCAGTAGACTGCGGCAAAGGCAAGAATGCAAATCCCTGCTGAGAAGACCTTGCTCGCATCAACGCTGATCCATCCCATGGAGAGCGTCTTTCCAACGAGAATGCCCTGTTTCACAGACCGCACATCCGGAGTGAAAATATACATGGCAAGGTATCGGAGAAAGAGCATCAGACCAAATGTTCCGAAGAGTTGGGCGACCATCGGTCCCCTGAGAATATGATGAACGAGGAGGCGATAACTTCCAACGCCCAAAAGGTATCCGGCCAACCCCGCAATGGGAAGTGAGAAAAGAGGATCGAGGTGGAGCGAGGCGGAAAGGAGGTAAGCAATATACATCCCCACCATTAAAAATTCGCCATGGGCGAAATTGACAATGTTCATCACCCCGAAGATGAGGGACAACCCCAGGGCAATCAGGGCAAAGATCAGGCCCATCAAAACGCCATACACGATCAGTTGAACAACTAATTCCATTTCATCTCTTTTTCTGAAAAAGACTTCAGCGGTTAGCAGACAGCTTCCAGATTTTTTCTTCATCACTGACTGCTAACCGCCGATCACTGATTACTGATCACTGATAACTGATTACTGATATTTTACTTCCACCCCGCGAAGGGATAGATCAATTTGCTTGTCGCCATTTCAAACGGGAAGACGATTTCCGGTTTTCCATCGGGATAGCCCTGATACTGGATGATAATTCCGCTTCCCAGTTCATTCTGATTGGTGTCACCCGGGAAAGGAGAGCCGAATTTTACACCTTTCCATGGCATGATCAGTTCTTTTCCGGAGATGTTTAGCTCATTGAGGGCCTTCTGAAGCGCCTTTGGGTCTGTCGATTTCGCTTTGTCAAGGGCATGAGCCCAGACCTGAACTCCGATGAAATCCCGTGCAGAACTTCCGTCAAAGTCGAAGCCGCTGCGTTCCTTATAGATTTTGTTAATCCGGTCAGCCTCCGGTTTTACCTTTCCAAGAACAGATGAAAAAACGTCACGACTCGCAATGCCATTCACATCTGCGCCGAGGGTCTTCCAGAAATCCGGTTGAATGAATCCGGCATTCTGTCCCCAGATCAACCTCGGTGTGGCCTTCATCTCTTTCATCGCTTTAACGAAGAGAACCGCATCTGCAATATAAGATGCAAATAGATAGGTAGGGGCTTTGGATGCGGTCAGTTTCCTCGCCTCGCTGGTCAGGTCCGTAGCTTTGTGCGGATATTTAAATGCCTCGGCAATCTTCCATCCTCTCTCTTTGGCGAACTTTTCAATCTCTGTTAAAGAGGCAGCTCCCCACTCCGTATTCTCAGCGGCAACCGCCAGGGGTTCAAGTTCGCTTTTCGGAACCGCTTTGATGCCTGGCGCCTTGCCTGCCACAAGGCCATCAAGGAAGTCAAACAAATCCCTGGTAAACCATGTTTCATGAGGGGT
>VGRY01000083.1 GCA_016875195.1 Deltaproteobacteria bacterium | reverse complement strand
ATCGGCGCCAGGCGCCTCTATACCATCATGGAGAGACTGCTGGACGAGATCTCTTTCGATGCCCCAGAGATGAGCGGTAAAGCGTTATCAATAGATGCCGGATATGTGAGAGAAAAGCTGAAGGGGTTTGTGGAAAACGAGGATCTGAGCCGGTTTATTTTATAAAAAGGATTCAAGGGTCCCAGGGTTCCAGGAGTCAAGTAAAAGAATTAAAGGTGATAAAAAGCATCAATTTATTTTATAGTCTTTTCACCTTGAACCCATGAACCCTCGAACATTTTACTTTTTAGGAGATTCAGTCATGGAAAACCCAATCGATAAAGCTAAGGTGCTCGTGGAGGCGCTTCCTTATATCCGGCGGTTTTATAACAAGACCATTGTGATCAAGTACGGGGGAAGCACGATGGAGGAAGAGGGGATCAAAAGAAGTTTCGCCCTTGACGTTGTCCTCCTTAAATATATTGGCCTCAACCCGGTCATCGTCCATGGGGGCGGTCCACAGATCGGTGAGATGCTGACCCGATTGGGGAAGAAGTCAGAGTTTGTCGAGGGAATGAGGGTGACCGACAGGGAGACAATGGATGTCGTGGAGATGGTCCTTGTGGGAAAGGTGAATAAGGAAATCGTCGCCATGATCAATCAACAGGGAGGAAAGGCCGTTGGGTTGAGTGGAAAAGACGGGAGGCTCATCGTTGCCAAGAAATTAAAGTTGACGAGAAGCGCTGACAAGGATAGCCCCCCTGGGGTCGTTGATATTGGAATGGTGGGCGAAGTGAAAGCGATTCATCCCGGAGTGATCGAATCTCTGGAGAAGGAAAATTTTATTCCGGTGATCGCGCCGGTTGGCGTAGGAGAAGAGGGCGAGACCTATAATATCAATGCCGATCTGGTAGCGGGAAAAATTGCAGCAGCATTGAAAGCCGAAAAATTCATCCTGTTGACCGATGTGAAAGGGGTGTTGGATGAGAAGAAAGAGTTGATTCCCACCCTTGATGTCAAGCAGGCAAAGGAGTTGATCTCAAAGAAAGTCATCTCCTCGGGGATGATCCCGAAGGTGAACTGTTGCCTTGACGCCCTGGGCGAGGGGGTGAATAAAACCCACATCATCGATGGGACAGTGGAACATGCGGTCCTGTTGGAAATTTTCACGGATGTGGGGATTGGAACACAAATTACGAATGAATGAAATTCGAAATTCGAAGCACGAAATTCGAAACAAGCACGAATTTTCGAAATATCAATTCCAAAACGGGGAGTTTAAGATTTTGAACATTTGAATTTTAAATTTGTTTCGAAATTCGATATTCGGATTTCGTATTTTCTCGTTAAGAGGTGCTTATGGGTTCTCAAACGTTGATGATGTTATCGGAAAAATATATTGCCCACACCTATAATCGGTTTCCCATTCTTCCGATCAGAGGGAAGGGGACCCGGATTTGGGACATCGAGGGGAAAGAATATATCGATTTTTTTGCAGGGCTTGCTGTTTGCAATCTGGGTCACTGTCATCCGAAGGTGGTCCAGGCGATACGTACCCAGGCTGAGAAATTGATCCATGTCTCAAATCTTTACTATATCGAACCCCAGATCGAGCTTGCTTCTCTCCTCTGCAAACACTCTTTTGCAGACAAGGTCTTCTTCTGCAACAGCGGTGCAGAGGCCAATGAAGGAGCGCTCAAACTGGCCAGAAAGTATGCGAAGGGGAAAACCGGAGAGGATCGATACGAAATCATCACCATGGAACGTTCTTTTCATGGAAGAACGCTTGCTACCCTGACCGCCACCGGCCAGACCAAATATCACAAAGGCTATACTCCTCTTATGCCTGGTTTTAAATATGTTCCTTTTAATGACCTGAAGGCTGTGAGAGAGGCGATTGATTCCAAAACCTGCGCCATCCTGCTTGAACCGATTCAGGGCGAAGGAGGGGTGAACATCCCTTCGGAGGGTTATCTTAAAGGACTTCGGGAGATCTGTGATGAGAAGGGCATTCTTCTCATCCTGGATGAGGTTCAGGTGGGGATGGGAAGGACAGGAAAGCTCTTCGCCTATGAGCATGAGAATATCGAACCCGACCTGCTCACCCTTGCCAAATCGCTAGCCGGGGGAGTCCCGATCGGCGCCCTGTTGATGAAGGAAGAGATTGCTAAAAGTTTTGAGCCGGGAGATCATGCCTCTACCTTTGGAGGAAATTTTTTGGCTACGGCAGCAGGTGTTGCAGCCCTGAATGCGATCCTCGATGAGGGGATGTTGGAGAATTGCCAGAAAGTGGGCGAATACTTCCTGGAGAGACTCCAGGAGATCAAGAAGAAATATGCTTTAGTAAACGATGTCCGTGGAAGAGGATTGATCGTCGGACTGGAACTGAAGATGGATGGTGCGGAGATCGTCAAGGAGATGATGAAGAAAGGATTTCTCATCAACTGCACGATGAACACCGTGCTTCGGTTTCTGCCGCCTCTCATCGTGACCAAAGATGAAGTCGACCGGATGATCAAAGCGCTGGAAGAAGTGTTTGCAGGAATAACTTAATTGCGGAATGCGGATTTCGGAATTCGGAATGACAATCTCAAACTCCACAATCTGCAATCCGAAATCCGAAATTGATCAGGGGAGGTTTCAATGAAAGGTGAAGTGAAGAAGGTTGTGTTAGCCTACTCCGGAGGGTTGGATACATCGATCATTCTGAAGTGGCTGAAGAATGAATTCGGCTGTGAAGTGATCGCCTTTACCGCAGATGTTGGGCAGGCGGAAGAACTGGATCATCTTGAAGAAAAGGCCATATCAACAGGCGCGAGCAAGGTCTACATCGAAGACCTCCGGGAAGAATTTGTAAGAGATTATGTCTTTCCGGCCATAAAGGCCAATGCTGTCTATGAGGGAACCTACCTGATGGGGACTTCCATTGCGAGGCCCCTGATTGCCAAGAGGCAGGTTGAGATTGCCCAGCTTGAAGGAGCTGATGCGGTGGCCCATGGATCAACCGGAAAAGGGAACGACCAGGTGCGATTTGAATTGACCTACTATGCCCTCAATCCTTATATCCGGGTCATTTCGCCCTGGAGGGAATGGCAATTCAAGTCACGTGAGGAATTGATAGCTTATGCACGGGAAAATGGCATTCCCATTCCGGTGAGTAAGGAGAAGCCATACTCGACTGACCGAAATCTCCTTCATATCAGTTTTGAGGGTGGAATCCTCGAAGATCCCTGGTCTGCACCGCCGGAAGATATGTTTCTGCTCTCTGTCTCTCCTGAAAAGGCGCCAGACCGCCCCACAGTCGTTGAAATTGATTTTGAAGACGGGGTGCCGGTCCGGGTGGATGGCAAGTCCCTCTCACCCGCAAACCTGTTAGCCCGCCTCAATGAGCTGGGAGGTAAGAATGGGGTTGGCCGGGTGGATATGGTTGAAAACCGCTATGTCGGGATGAAAGCCAGAGGAGTCTATGAAACTCCGGGAGGAACGATTCTGCATGTCGCTCACCGGGCGATCGAATCGATCACGATGGATAGAGAGGTCATGCATTTCAAAGATAGTCTGATGCCAAAGATATCAGAGCTCATCTATTATGGCTACTGGTTTTCGCCGGAGATGGAGGTCATTAAGAACGCCGTCGATGAGATGCAGAAGGATGTGACAGGTACTGTTCGCCTGAAACTCTATAAAGGTAATTGCACTGTAATCGGCCGCAAATCGGAGAAGTCCCTCTACCACGGGGCGTTTGCGACCTTTGAGAAGGATGTGGTTTATAACCAGAAAGATGCAGAGGGATTTATTAAGCTGAACGCGTTAAGGCTTCGAATCCGAAGGATGATGAGAGGATAATCAGTTCGGAGTGATGAGTTCGGAGTTAGGAGTTGAAAAAAAAGATTAAGAATTTGCTCCGAACTACGAACTCCGAACTATTAACTGTAATTCGAGGAAGGGCATGGATCAGAAATATAACCCCAAAGAGATTGAAGAGAAGTGGCAGAGGGTCTGGGAGGAACAGAAACTTTTCAAGGTGACTGAGGATGAGAGTAAGGAGAAGTATTATCTTCTTGAAATGTTTCCTTATCCATCGGGCAAGATCCATATGGGTCATGTGCGCAATTATTCCATCGGCGATGTGGTCGCCCGCTACAAGAAGATGAAGGGATTCAACGTCCTTCACCCCATGGCCTGGGATGCCTTTGGTATGCCTGCGGAGAATGCCGCCATCGAACATGGCGTCCATCCTGCCAAATGGACGTATGAGAATATCGAATATATGAAGAGGCAGTTGAAGCGAATGGGTTTCAGTTATGACTGGGACCGGGAGTTTGCAACCTGCGACGCCTCTTATTATCGATGGGAACAGCTCTTTTTTCTGAAGATGTATGAGAAAGGATTGGCCTACAAGAAACGATCCACAGTGAACTGGTGCGAAATCTGCAAGACCGTTCTTGCCAATGAGCAGGTGATGGGGGACGGGACTTGCTGGCGGGGCCATGCCGATGACCCGGGCGTCACCCAGAAGGAACTGGAACAGTGGTTCTTCAAAATCACTAATTATGCGGATGACCTGCTGGAATGGTGCGAGAAGCTTCCGGGATGGCCGGAGCGTGTCCTCACCATGCAGAGAAACTGGATCGGGAAGTCCATCGGGGCGGAGATTCTTTTCCCGCTGGAGAATTCGAAGGAATCCATTAAAGTCTTTACCACCCGGCAGGACACGGTCTTTGGCGCCACCTTTATGAGCCTTGCCCCAGAGCATCCGCTGGCCCTTTCTCTTTCAAAAGGAACTTCACAAGAGACGGTCGTGAGGGATTTTGTCGAGAAGATGAAGCGGCAGGATCAGATCAAGAGGACTGCTGCTACCACGGAGAAAGAGGGTGTTTTCACGGGAGGATATTGCCTCAACCCGATGACGGGGGCGAGGATGCCTATCTTCGCTGCCAATTTCGTCCTGATGGAGTATGGGACAGGAGCAGTTATGGCCGTTCCCACCCACGACCAGAGAGACTTCGAATTTGCCAAGCAGTATGGGTTAACCCTGATTGTTGTAGTTCAACCGGACGACAAAACCCTGAATGTTGATACAATGACCGAAGCCTATGAAGGAGAAGGTGTCCTGGTCAACTCAGGACAGTTTAATGGAATGTCCAGTTCGAAGGCGAGGGAGGCGATTGCAAAGCACCTTGAAGAGAAAGGGTTGGGTGGAGCAAAGATCAGTTACCGGTTGAGAGATTGGGGGATTTCGAGACAACGTTACTGGGGAGCGCCCATTCCCATTATCTACTGTGAAAAGTGCGGGACGGTTCCGGTGCCTGAAAAAGACCTACCTGTCGTTCTTCCGTCCAATGTGGAAGTGACTGGCGTGGGTGAGTCGCCTCTGGTAGGTGCAAAGGAATTTGTCGAAGCAAAATGTCCCAACTGTGGGGGGGCAAGTCGAAGAGAAACAGACACAATGGATACCTTTGTTGAATCCTCATGGTATTTTGACCGGTTTGCGTGTCCAGACTATCATGAAGGGCCACTCGATAAGAAAAGGGTCGATTACTGGATGCCTGTGGATCAATATATCGGCGGAATCGAACATGCCATTCTTCACCTGCTCTACTCCCGTTTCTTCACCCGTGTTTTGAAGGAGATGGGATGGCTGAGCGTTGATGAGCCTTTTACCAATCTGCTCACTCAGGGAATGGTCTGCAAAGAAGTCCTTGAGTGTCCCAGGGATGGATATCTCTTTCCGGAAGAGGTGGAAAGGGAAGGAGAGGCTATCCGCTGTCGAAAGTGCGGCATTCCGATTACCGTGGGAAGGCTTGAGAAGATGTCGAAGTCGAAGAGGAATGTGGTCGATCCCGAGTACTTGATCGAAAAGTATGGCGCTGATACAGCCAGGATCTTCTGCCTCTTTGCTGCTCCGCCGGAGAAGGATCTGGACTGGAGTGATCAGGGAGTGGATGGCTCATTTCGTTTTCTCAACCGGGTATGGAGACTCTGTATTGAGCGATATTCACAATTGAAAGAGGTAGCCCCTCTTGCTTCTGGGACCAAACTGGATGACGATGCAAAACTTCTCCACCAGAAGACGCATAAGACAATAAAGAAAGTGACCGAGGATATCGAACGATTTCATTTTAACACCGCCATCAGTGCGATCATGGAACTGGTTAACGAGATTTATACCTCGGAGGTGAAGGACAGGGATGATGAAATCTCACGAAAGCTATTAAGGGAGGCGATTGAGACGACGGTGATTCTGCTTTCCCCCTTTGTTCCTCACTTTGCTGAGGAACTCTGGGAAGGATTAGGAAATAAGGAGTCTGTTGTCAAACATGCCTGGCCTGATTATGATCCTGAGGCGGTCCTGGAGGATGAGATTCTGATCGTTGTACAGGTCAATGGAAAATTGAGAGACCGCATTACGGTGCCAGTCGCTTACGGAGAGGAAGAGATCAAAACATGGGCTTTGAAGAGCGAAAGGATTCAAAAACTGGTTGGGGGCAAAGCGATCAAGCGGGTTATCCTTGTACCCCAGAAACTGGTCAATATTGTTTGTTAGAAAATTCGAAATACGAATATCGAAATCCGAAACAAATTCGAATTTCCAAAATTCAAATTGTTTAAGAATTTTTCGTTTTGAACATTTGAAATTTGATCATTTAATATTGTTTCGTATTTTGAATTTCGTGCTTCGGATTTAGGGTATGCTTGCTATATGCTAAACATAACCAAAAACTTATTACTATTACTGAGTGGTATTTTACTAACAACAGGTTGTGGTTACCAGATGGTAGGCAAGGAGACGCATCTTCCGCCTGGCATTAACTCTCTTGCCATTCCCACTTTTGTCAACCAGACCTTTGAACCCGGCATTGAGGTTCCGTTCACGCAAGCTTTTCTCAGGGAGTTCATTCAGGACCGTAGGGTGAAGGTGGTGGGACGGGATCAGGCGGATTCGGTTCTGGAAGGGGTGATCAAAACATTTCAGATATATTCAGTGTCGTATGACCGTTCCGGAACCGCCCTGGAATATCAGACCAGGGTGATTATCGACCTGACGCTGAAGGGGAAAAGCGGAGAGGTCCTTTGGGTGGAGAGGGATCTTTCTGACAGCAGGGTGTATCGCACCTCCGCCAATATTCTCATCAGCGAATCGAATAAAGCCGCAGCGATTCAATCACTGGCAAGGTTTATGGCTGAGCGGATCCGCAATCGGTTTTTTCATAATTTCTGAACCACGAATGACACGAATGATAACGAATCACCATAAAGATTTTTCCATTCATTTAATTCGATGCCATTCGTTATATTCGTAAATTTTTAAGAGGAAGGATGAATTATGTTCACAGCTTCGGATTTGAGAAAAGGGTTGAAAATCGCCATTGATAATGAGCCTTACGTCGTTACGGTTTTTGAATTTTCCAAGCCCGGTAAGGGGCAGGCGCTTTACCGGACCAAAATGAAAAATATGATCACCGGGTCAACGCTCGATCGGACCTACCGTGAAGGAGATACGTTTGAACCCGCTTCATTGGAAGAGAGACCCATGCAGTATCTCTATAAAGAAGGGGATCATTACTATTTCATGGATAATCAGACCTACGAACAGATCATCATCAATGAGGATGCTCTGGGAGATGCAAAAAATTATCTCATTGACAATTTGAATGTCAAGGTGTTGATGTTCCGAGAGAAGGCTATTGGCGTAGATCTTCCAAATTTCGTCAATCTCAGGGTGATCAAGACAGAGATGTGGGTCAAAGGCGATACCTCAAAAGCCGATTACAAGCCTGCCACCGTTGAGACAGGTTATGAAATGCGAATTCCTCCCTTTGTGCAGGAGGGAGAACTGATCACCATTGATACGCGGACCGGTGAATATTCGACCCGGGTTAAAGAATAGGAAAGTAGAAAATCGAACTACGTCTTTCGGCAAGGGTCATGAGGCCCGTTTCGTTCATAACAGGTTACGTCTTTCGTGGTTTATTGTTTAAACGTAACCTTTACCGCAATACGATACGAGCTTCGTCACCGTAACCTTAACCTATTCCTCTATTGCCAAAGCAGTAAGAGTTATCTTCATCTGTGGACCATTTAAACTGTTCCTACCCAAAAAACTGGCCATTGGCCAGGCGAAAGGCCGCTCTTGAACAGAGGGCGAAAATTATCCAGTCGATCAGAGTGTTTTTCATCAAAGATGGATATCTTGAAGTAGAGACACCTCATCGTATTCCCGCTCCTGCTCCTGAATCCCATATCAATGCTGTCCCTTCAGACAACTGGTTTCTTCATGCCTCCCCTGAACTCTGTATGAAGCGAATGCTTGCCGCAGGGTATGAGAAGATCTTTCAACTCTGCCGTTGTTGGAGGGAGGGGGAGAGGGGGAATCTGCACGTCCCGGAGTTTACTCTTTTAGAATGGTATCGGGTGAGTGTTGATTATCTATCTCTCATGGATGAATGTGAAGCCTTGATTCAATTTTTAGCGGCTAACCTCGGGATGAAAGAGAAAATAAATTATCGGGGACATCCTATCTCCCTTGCATCATCCTGGGAGAGAATGACGGTTGAAGAGGCATTTCAACGCTTCACAAAGATTTCTGCGAAGGAGGCTCTCCGGAAAGATCTTTTTGACGAAGTGATGGTCGAGGATATCGAACCTCGGCTCGGAATCGAAAACCCTACTTTCCTTTATGATTATCCTTCTGAACGCAGGTCCCTGGCGCGCTTGAAAAAGGAAGACCCTACAGTAGCTGAACGTTTTGAACTCTATCTGGGAGGACTTGAAATAGCGAATGCGTTCTCAGAATTGGTGGATGTAGAGGAGCAACGGAAAGTCTTTGAGTTGGAGATTGAGACTCGCCGATCGTTAGGAAAAGAGATTTATCCAATGCCAGAAAAGTTTTTGTCCGAACTGGACGTAATGCCACCCTCTGCGGGAATCGCTCTGGGGGTAGATCGGTTGGTTATGGTTTTATTAAACGCCAAAACGATCGACGAAGTGGTCGCCTTCACCCCCGAAGATCTTTAGAGGCGCCCTTGCATCACTGTGGGCAGAGACCAGGTATGTTAAAATAATATTGTTTTGATATTTCGTTTGAAAGACCAATATGGTCGATACGGTGATGCTATGGAAAGGTTTTCTAAACCAAAGAGTGACCCAAAAATAAAAACGGTGATACTGACGCTTTTCCTTGTCTTTATCTCCCCCCTTTGTTCCATCTATGTTTGGAAGGGGCTTGCCTCAACATCTCCCGAAAGCCCTCCCCAATCAGGATTTTCTTCAACCCTGCCCAGCAGATATTTCCCTGATTTATTTGCAGGGGTTAAAAAGGAGAAGGTGCATGGGACCATCCATGGCAATCGAATCAGAGGAATCGAATATGTCCCTAAAACGCCCACCCCGGACCTGGGAATCGTTTATCTGCGTGGCGGATTTGAACCCATCTCCCTGAAAGAGGATTATAAGGATGTCAAATATTTGGCTTCGATCGGATTCCGGGTCTTCGTCCTCTCTTATGAAGGGGAGTTTCAGGGGTTACGGGGGATATCCTTACTGCAAGACACAAAGGATGCGGCAGATGCTGCAACTTGGATGAGGGCATTCCGGTTTGTCAAGGAGGTGGGTTTGATAGGAGTATCAAGGGGAGGATTTGCCGCCTACCATGCTTTTGCTCAGTATCAAGGTCATTTCTCCAAACTGGCGTGTCTTGTGGCCCC
The DNA here is from genome assembly GCA_016875195.1 of Deltaproteobacteria bacterium. Taxonomy (GTDB): domain Bacteria; phylum Desulfobacterota; class BSN033; order BSN033; family UBA1163; genus RBG-16-49-23. Next base: position 1,848 of record VGRY01000083.1, on the reverse strand, counting down.
AACTGATCTGAAGCTTTTCAGGGAAGGAGACCCGGAGAAAAAAATCCCCAAAACCACGATCTTTCCCGCCCTCATGGAGAGGATGTGGCCCTATTTTGTCTTTACGGGGGATGAAAAGACATCATCGCCAATCTACTATGCAGAAAAAATGAGAAATAAACCGCTCCTTCTGATCTATGGTTCGCAGGATACGATTGTTCCAAAAGAACATGGAGAAATTATGCGGGATGCCATCCGTTCTCCCAACGTCACGTATATCTTGCTGGATGACGACCACGGCCTGGCGAGGGAAGAGGTAACCCAGAAATTGTTGAGAAGGTTTTTTTAATGAACTGATGACCTGTTCGGTGTCCTCTTTTTCACCTAAACCAGTAATCACGCATCGCCTGCAAAAACTCATGCGTCAAAGGAAAACCCGCATGGATTCCCCCGCATCAAGTGCGGGGCAGGCTAAATCAAGCACGGAATGACGGCAAAGAAAAGAAGGTGATACCCCGCTGCTTGCGGCGGGGTAATTTTTTGGCAATATCTGTCTGAAATATTGCAGGGATAAAGTCCATATGCTTCTACTCGTTAATATCTGGATATTCGACGACCTCGCCAAGGTAATTACGAAGATAGAAGATGTTTTCCAGTCTTTTCACATCATCAGGAAGAAAAGGAACTTTTCCCTTGCCTCCGGGCAGATCGACGACATAGGAAGGGGTTGCCATTCCCGAGGTATAACCTCTTAATCCCGCCATGATGTTTAATCCCTTCTGTATAGAAGTTCGGAAATGGCCTGTTCCTTTGACCAAGTCCATCTGGTGAATGTAATAGGGACGGACCCTGATGGTCAGGAGTTTTTGCATCAACTGTTTCATTACTTCCGGGTCGTCATTGACTCCCTTGAGCAGGACGGTCTGATTTCCGAGTGGAATACCTGCATCTGCGAGCCGGGTGCATGCCATTGTCGATAGAGGCGTGATTTCTATGGGGTGGTTGAACTGGGTGTTCAAATAGATCGGATGATATTGCTTTAGCATTCGGCAGAGACGGTCGGTGATTCGATCCGACAAAGTGACAGGGGCGCGTGTATGAAGTCTGACGATTTCAAGATGAGGGATTTTACGGAGTCTGGTAAGGATTGTTTCCAGTTCGTCGTCAGAAAGCAGCAGAGGGTCACCGCCTGAGAGTATGACCTCACGGATGGAGGGCCTGGTTTTTATATACTCAAGGGCACTTTTCAGTGAGTTTCTATTGATTAAATTTTCTTCTCCTCCCATTCTATTTTTTCTTGTGCAGAACCGACAAAGGGTAGGACAGGCAGAGGAGACCAGCAGAACAACACGGTCAGGGTAACGGTGGATAAGCCCTGGCGCAACGGTCAGGTCTTTTTCGTTAAGAGGATCAATAGAAAGATCATCCTGCTCCAGTTCACGCTGGTCAGGGATACACTGTCGCCCAATTGGGTCATCTTTCTTCTGGATGAGGCTTAGATAGGTGCGGGTAATCCGAAGGGGGTAACGGGGGATGACGGGCCGAAGCGATTCGATGTCGATCCGGACAAAACGAGCCAGTTCATCGAGAGAGGTGATGCTTTCGGAGAGGGTTTTTTGCCAGCGTTCCATATGGTTAGAGGTTTCTATTGAATTTTACATTTTTCATGGATAGAATGCAAAAACCAAGCAACGGGGTATGGAATATGGTATGATATCTACAATTTATAAAATCCCTCCTATCCTGGTTTATTCTTGTCAAGTACTTTTTCGGGAGGTATTTATTACAAGTTCTTAGGTATTGCACCTTGCCTAATCCTGGTAATTTGAGGGTCTCAACTGAGCCCTGACCTTGCTAATCGAGGCTAAG
>VGRY01000082.1 GCA_016875195.1 Deltaproteobacteria bacterium | reverse complement strand
GGCTCTCTTCGGACAGTCTCTTGAATCCGATCCAAAATGGATGGGGAAAAATGTTGACCACAAACATACATGTACCCCGTATAACATCTTCCTCCCCCTGTGTCAAGTGTGTGCTAAGACCAGCCCCAGTGGGGAGGGGGGAGGGTAAATGGAGCTCATGTCAAAGAAATAAATGCGTTTGTATTAGTCCAATGTATTAGTCCAAAAGATAGAAACGCCTTCTTCGGGGAGGTTGCCCGCTATAAGCGCGTTAATAGCGAATCGGGTATAATGCATTACTTGGCCGATTAGAAATGCTCTAATGCAGGCGAGAGTGCTTGTTAATATCCCAATTTGATAAACTGTGGCAGCTCTCCTGAGCAATGATAGCCAACTACTTTTCCAGTTAAATTCAAGGAAAAGAGGCAAGATATATAAATGGACAGTTATCGGCGTTTTCACCTAAACGGAACTTTTTCTCATACAGAGAGTTCAATGGCCTTCTGAATGAGACACAGCTATGTGAGGTAATTTGGGGTGCAACAAGGATTGTTTCACTATGCACTTAAACGGCTTCTCCAGACACTACCACTAATTCTCTGCATTATCATACTGAACTTTCTCCTTATTCATCTTACACCCGGGGATCCTGTGAGCCTGCTTCTGCAGGATGGAGCTAGCGAAGAGATGATAAAAACTATGAGGCAGGAATTTGGGCTTGATAAGCCTTTATACGTTCAGCTGGTAAGTTACATCAGGTCTGTTTTGAAAGGAAACCTCGGGTTCTCTTTTACTTACCACGTGCCGGTGCTTTACCTGATTTTGGAGCGCATACCTGCGACACTTCTTCTCATGTTCACAGCACTTATTATTGCGTCTTTTGGAGGGATTTTTCTCGGCGTTCTTGCAGCAATAAAGCCATTTTCCGCTCGGGATAATTTGATCGCCTTTGGATCGCTCGCTGGCTACTCTCTTCCAATATTCTGGCTCGGACAAATTCTTGTCATTGTATTCGCTCTTAAATTAGATGTATTCCCCACCGGGGGAATGTACGACATGAGACTGAGTTCCGGAGGATTAACCCGTATTTTGGATGTGTCCAAACATCTGGTGCTTCCAGCATTATGCTTCGCATCTTATAACATCGCCTTGATTTGTCGCATAACACGAACATCGATGCTGGAAACACTTCGGAAAGAATTTGTGACAACTGCACGCAGCAAAGGTCTGGCCGAACGGGTAGTGGTGCTAAAACATATGCTTCGCAATGCAATGATACCGGTAGTTACGCTAATCGGAATGGATCTCGGTATGATGTTTGCGGGATCGGTATTAACTGAGACTGTGTTCTCTTGGCCCGGAATTGGTCGTTTGACATACGACTCCATATTGAGCCGGGATTATCCTGTGCTGATGGGAATCTTCATTTTTATTTCTGTCGCCATTATGATCGCCAATTTTCTCACCGACTTAGTATATTGCATATTAGATCCCCGAATCAGATATGGATAATTGCAGAGTAAGTTAACCCATAATGTAAAATTTGGGGGTGAAATAAGACCAGGTATGATAAGGTTATTCTGGATATATAAATCTGGGGGGATAAATCAGATGAGCCCGGAATCACCACTTCTCCGGGGAGCAATGTGTTCAGCAAAGAGGTAATTTAATTGAACTGCACAAATACATTCTTTGGAAAGCTTCAGGCTTTAAACCTTGGAAGGTACAAGGATTTTGCCAGCAGGTTTTCTCGCAACAGGAGCTCGCTAGTAGGGCTAGCGATGCTTTTGGGTGTTTTCATTTTTGGGTGGGTCATTCCTCTCTTTATTAGTGTTAACGCAATGAAGATGGTTGGAGACCCTTTCTTGCCTCCATCAGCCAGTCACTTATTTGGGACAGATGACTTGGGTAGAGAAGTTTTCCATCAAGTGATTGTAGGGGCTAGAACTTCTGCCATGGTGGGATTAGTCGCCGCTGGTCTTTCTACAGTTATCGGGTTAATCGTGGGATCACTTAGTGGCTACTATGGAGGCTGGTTGGATGGTTCCTTGATGCGGATAACAGAGTTTTTCATGGTCATCCCGCGTTTCTTCCTAGCTGTAATTATGGTTGCCCTCCTGGGAGCCTCGATTTGGAATATTGTCTTTGCTATAGGGATTCTTTCATGGCCGCGTACTGCTCGCCTTGTGCGCGGGGAGTACCTAAAAATAAAAAAGTCGGAGTTCGTGGATGCCGCTCGGTCTTTAGGTGCAAATGACAGTCGTATTATGTTTTCAGAGATACTACCGAATGCTCTTCCTCCGGTAATCGTTAACACTGCACTGGAAGTCGGATCTGCGATAACTATTGAGGCCGGGATCAGTTTCCTGGGACTAGGCGATCCTGAGCAAATCAGCTGGGGTTTTTTATTGTATCAAGCACAGATGTTTATTCGTAGAGCCTCTTGGATGAGTATCTTTTCGGGTTTTGGAATTTTCATTACTGTTATGGGACTGAATCTAGTGGCAGACGGACTAAATGAAGCTCTAAATCCGAAATTCCGACGAGTTGGCATTTAAATGGCGAATGCAAGGAGTACCTGAAACAGATGCAGAAAGAAATATTGACCATACGGAATTTGAAAACCTCTTTTCACACACAAGATGGTACAGCGAGAGCAATTGACGGTTTAGATTTCTCGGTCAATCATAGAGAAATAGTTGGGGTTGTGGGAGAATCAGGTTGCGGTAAAAGCGTTACTGCGCTATCAATTATGAGGCTAGTTCCAAATCCTCCCGGTGAGATAGAATCTGGAGAAATATATTTTGAAGGGGAGGATTTGTTAAGACTTTCTGAAAATGAGATGAGAAAGATCAGGGGTAATAAAATATCAATGGTTTTTCAGGAACCGATGGTTTACTTGAATCCGGTGCTTACCGTTGGGGATCAAATATCAGAACCTATCAGATTACACCAAGGATTATCTAGAACCCAAGCACTCGATAGGGTGATAGAACTGTTGAGATCAGTCGAAATCCCATCACCCGAGGAACGCATCCGCAATTACCCTCACCAGATGAGTGGAGGGATGAGGCAAAGAACGATGATTGCAATGGCAATATCATGTCATCCGAAGCTATTGATTGCTGATGAACCAACAACCGCACTGGATGTCACCATACAGTTACAGATTCTCAATGTCATGCGCAAGCTTAGAGATGATCTGGGCACGACAATTATATTGATTACGCATAATTTGGGGATTGTTGCAGAAATGGTTGACAAGGTCATTGTAATGTATGCTGGAAAGGTTGTGGAAGATTCTCCGGTGAAGGATCTCTTTGAAAAGCCCTACCATCCGTATACGACTGGGCTACTGAAATCAATACCACGACTGGATCAAAAGAGAAGACGGTTGCATATTATTCCAGGGAACGTTCCTAATATCTTGAACCTGCCGGATGGTTGTGTTTTTAATGATCGTTGTGAACAGAGACTCAAACGGTGCCTTAGTGAACATCCTCCGCTCTTTGAGATTGGCGCCCAGCGGTTCTGCCGTTGTTGGCTGTATAGTTAAGCAGCAAGAGATGAAGAAGTGTGCAAGGTTTGCATCAGAGCACCAATATATGCGACCCCGGTGATCCTATGAATAGCGATCCACTTGTAAGGCTTGAAGAAGTCAAGAAATATTTCCCTATTGGCGGCAGCTTTTTCCGGAGAAACACTGCACATGTAAGGGCGGTTGATTGCGTTACTTTATCAATAAGCAAGGGAGAGACCTTAGGGCTGGTGGGGGAAAGTGGCTGTGGAAAAACCACATTGGGAAGACTTATTCTTCAGATAGAAACTCTAACGGACGGGAAGATCTATATCGAAGGGAAAAACATAGTCACAGCCGATAGAAATGAGATGAGACTCCTACGTCGACAGATGCAGATTATTTTCCAAGACCCATACTCTTCGTTGAATCCGAGGAAGACAGTTGCAGAGATCATTGGTGCTCCGCTTGTGATCCAAAATATAGTTAGGACCAGACGAGAAAGGGATGAAAAAGTCCTAGAATTGATAATGGAGGTCGGACTAAGATCTGAGCATCTTTACAATTACCCGCATGAGTTTTCTGGAGGCCAACGGCAAAGAATTGGCATCGCACGGGCATTAGCCTTGAAACCAAAGCTGATTGTCTGCGATGAACCGGTTTCGGCACTTGACGTTTCTGTTCAAGCCCAAGTTGTCAATTTACTGCAAGACCTTCAGGAAAGGTTTGGCTTGACATACCTCTTTATTTCACATGATCTGGCAGTAGTTGAGCAAATCAGCAATAGAGTTGCAGTTATGTATCTGGGTCGAATCGTGGAATTGGCTTTTAGCGAAACTATATATCAGGATCCCAAACATCCTTATACAAAGGCGTTGATTTCTGCCTCTCCCATTCCTGATCCACAAGTGAAGAAAACCCCTATCGTTCTAGAGGGCGATGTTCCAAGTCCGATAAATCCGCCTGAGGGATGTCATTTTCATCCGCGTTGCGTGAAAGCCTTCGATAGTTGCAAAAAAGGGGTTCCAGAGCTTATAGAAGTTGCAAAAGGCCACTACGTTCGTTGTTTCCTATATTTGTAGGTTTCGTTTTTCTATGTGTGGAGGAATACAGTTACTCAACACTGTGTTCCTAGTGAGGCAGTCGTGATTCTTGAGGTCCATGAACCCGGTAGACGAAAAAAGTTTACGGTCTACATTTCCTTTTTTACTGAAAAGTATCATTTAAGGATGAAGAAATTCAAAATTACAGACAAGGGGTGAGGATTTTCAACAACATTCAGAAGAATACTTAGAGGAATTGAAGAGTGTAGTGAACCTACAAAGTGGGACCATGGTATTTAGCATCACGTTGTAAGACAATGAACTCAGAGCAATTGTTATGCTTGGGTTTATTAAAAAAATAAAAGGGGGAGGAAAATGACGCTATTAAGGATAAATATGACAACTGGACATATCGAAAGTCAGCGATTTTCTGAAGAGAAGCTCATTGGAGGTCGCGCGATGATTGATCATTTGCTAAGCTTACATTGCACACCTTCAACACACCCCTTATCAGAGGAGAGTCTATTTATTCTTGCTCCAGGCTTACTAGCGGGCACTACTGCGCCACAAACAGGGCGTCTATCAGTAGGAGGGAAGAGCCCCCTGACCGAGGGAATTAAAGAGGCTAATGTAGGAGGAACAGTGGCGCATAAGCTTGGTCGATTAGGCATAAAGGCAATAATAATAAAAGGCAGAGCCGAAAAGTGGAAGATTCTTAAGATACGCAAGGATGCAATCACGCTTGAAGACGCTGAAGACATTGTTGGCAAACCTAACTACGATGCCTGTGCCATGATTCACCGCCAGTATGGAGAGAATGTTGGCATAGTAATTATCGGGCGAGCTGGGGAAATGAAATTGTCTAATTCAACGGTTGCCGTCACAGATCCTGACGGCAGGCCTTCACGACATGCAGCCCGGGGAGGATTGGGCGCTGTCATGGGTGCGAAGGGTCTAAAGGCTGTCATTATTGATGACTCAGGGACAGGTGTGCGGAGACCATTGGATGAAAAAGCTTTCTCTGATGCAATAAAAGTAGCTGCGGATGAAATTCTCGGTAAGGCTACAACTCCGAACTTGCGCAAATATGGAACTTCAACCTGGATAGATATTGATAACGCACGTGGGAGCCTTCCAACATATAATCACCGTCTAGGTGCGTTTGAGAAGTTCGAAAGCATAAACGCACGTAGGATTGCTGAACTAAGCGAAGCAAGGGGTGGATCTAACGGTCATCGATGTATGCCAGGGTGTCTTGTTCAATGTTCGAATGTCTTTCATGGACCTGCTGGAAACATGGTCACCGCGGCTTTTGAATATGAAACAATAGCCATTCTTGGTGCGAATCTCGGGATATACGATATAGATGCGATCGCTCGCATGGACAGACAATGTGATGATCTCGGTATTGACACCATCGAACTGGGATGTACGATCGGGGTATTGAATGATGCTGGCCTCTTCGAGTTCGGCGACGCTGAAAGAGCAGTGGGGCTTATTGGCGAAATAGCCAAGGGAACCCCCCTCGGCCGGATACTTGGAAGCGGAGTTACCACCACAGCGAAAGTATTTGGAATCGATCGCATTCCTGCCGTTAAGGGTCAAGGAATCCCTGCCCATTCGGCTCGCTCATTGAAAGGATGGGGAGTGACCTATGCGACAAGCCCACAAGGAGCTGATCATACAGCTGGAGCTGTAATCGCTGAACCACTCTCTCCCATAGGCCACACTCAACGCTCAAGAGAATCTCAGATAGGGATGGCTGCCTTAGACTCGACGGGTTTCTGTATGTTCACATATCTTAGAACGTCCTTAACAACAATAGTGAAACTAATCAATGCTTTTTACGGGGTAAATTGGGCTGAAATGGATTATTTAGAAATGGGAAAAGAAGCATTGCGGCAAGAGAGAGCATTCAATTTCAAGGCTGGCATCAGTCCCGGGGCGGATGGACTACCTGATTGGATGAAAAAGGAACCTCTCCCACCAACAGACGCTATCTTTGATGTTTCTGAAGACGACATTCAAAACGTCTTCAATTTTTAAATGACTCTCGATGGAACAACGACGTTACTACCAATATAAGTTGCTCTGCATCAAGAATTCATGGAATCCAATTTGTTTCATTCTAATTGAGGCCTAAAATGGACAGAATATGCAATTGAAGATTGTGTTGTTGGCACATCTAGACAAATACTTACCAAATTGCGGAGGCGAAGGGAATAGTTGTTTGCTGGAGTTAGATGGTGATGCTACGGTAGAAGAGCTTCTTTCAATACTTGCCATTCCGATTGAGATTCCAAAAGTCATAATGATTAATAATTGCTATGGCAATCTCCAGGACAGTCTGAAGAACGGAGATAAGATTACCATTTTCCCTCCCATTTGTGGTGGATGATGAACATACATTCTCAATCAACCCTGAACCTTCTTTTCCCGACAGACCTTTGGTAAGCCACGAAAGAAATCTCTATGAGGATTTTAAGAAGGCCTTCGGTTATGAACCGCCGATGATCTCGGGGGTAGCCATCATGACCGACACGGACAACACCGGCGAATCCGCCACTGCTTACTATGGCGATATTGTGTTTAGAAAGTGACCCATCAATTTATCCATCTTCCCACGACTGATTTCATTCCTGAAAGAGAAATTCCGAAAAGCCACCTATTCATACAACATCGAATTGCACAAATTCATAGACAAAAACTTGTAAAACTGGTAAAAAGCTAAAATTAATAGACCCTAATTCTAGAAAATACGAATTACGTCTATTAATTGTTGGTCGAAAAAGATATGCTGAACGAAATCATACCTTACCTTGAGATGTGCCGGCGTGAGGGGGTGAGCCTACAGCGCGGCATGAATTTCGAGCTACGCGACAATCACTCGGTGATCCTCATGTCTGTGCGCCCAGGTGCGCCTTATGCAGACAGGATCGAAGACGATGGGGCAACCCTTATCTACGAAGGGCATGATGCTCCGACTTCCCATGAAAATCCAAACCCAAAAACAGTAGATCAACCTGAAAAAAGCGAGAACGGAAACTTTACAGAAAACGGCAAATTCCACCGTGCCGCTCAGCAGTTCAAGGCCGGCAAAGGACCTCCGGAGCGCGTCCGTGTGTATGAAAAGATAAAGCAGGGAATCTGGTCCTACAACGGGGTTTTCCATCTTGTTGACTCGTGGACAGAACCATCCAACAGCAGGCAGGTTTTCAAGTTCAAACTGATCGCCGTTGAGGGTGAAGACGATTTCAGTATTCCTGTCCCCAAACAGTCACAAGGACGTAGGATCATCCCCACGTGGGTGAAACTGGAGGTCTGGAAAAGAGATGGTGGCAAGTGCACCATGTGCGGATCAAGTCAGGACTTGCATTTCGATCATATCATCCCATACTCGAGAGGCGGATCCTCGAACACCCCAGAGAACATTCAGTTACTCTGTGGAAAACACAACATTCAGAAGCACGATAAGATTGAATAACCAACAAAGGATTGGTACGTACGCACTAGTGTATTATTACTGTAGCGGTTTTACAATTACCTCCAGTTCTGTCATTCCTGCCAAAGCAGAAATCCAGAATCAAAACACTAGATTCCGGATCAAGTCCGGAATGACAATACCGCAAAGTCATTGCTGTAATATTACACTAGTTTGAGGTAAGACTAGAGTATTGACTTTAAGGGGTGACCCGCATCGTTAGTGCTCATCGACAACATAAGGGGTAGGTGAATTATGAGAACCATACCAGAAAGAGATTGGAAGGTATTGAGGGCAATGAAGCCGCGTGTGTTGAGCGATGCATGTGCCCGAATTCTTAATGCTTTAGAGTCGGTCGCAAAGAAAAGAGAGAGTGGTAATTATGAGGCATATTTAGCGCTTTGGGATCTGCTCAAGAAAGAAGATGCATCCATCGCGGTTATGTTTGATGACCTCAAACGGAGCACGGGTTTTTTCAAGCTTGCGGCATGGCAGCGTAACGGTCTCGTGTCAGAAAGCGATTTGGCTTTATTCACTGAAGAAACACGGACCATCGTAAAGGCAATAAACGAGAACTTCCGCTAACCCCTACATCAACCTGCCGTGGATGAGCCGCGTCAGGTTTGAGCATTACTGATTGCCCGCGCAGGTTTTGCAAGTCGTTAGCCCTCTTAAAAACCCAAATAATGAGATCTTGATTTGTACAGACAAATGATGTACGCTTGAACAATGAGATATGGTTGGGATTCCCGGAAAAACGAGTGGTTAAAGGCCGAAAGGAATATCTCATTCGAGATGATACTTTTCCATCTGGCCCGAGGCGATGTGTGGAAACTCGCGGACCACCCTGATCAAGTAAACTATCCGGGGCAGAAGATCTACTTTGTCATTGTGGATGAATACATTTATCTGGTTCCCCATGTTGTTGAAGAAGACTGCATTGCATTTACCTAAAGACAATTATCCCAAGCCGAAAGGCAACGAGGGCATACAAAAAGGAACAGGAGGGTTAAGGACACATGAAATACGACAGAGAAGAAAAGGGCATAATCAATGCCTATGAGAAAGGAAGAATGAAACTTTTCACTCCGTCAAAAAAAGAGATTGAAGCGATAAAGGCGACAGCCAAAAAGACATTGGTTAAGGACAAACGAATCACCATACGTCTCTACGCCCATGACTACAAAGGTATTCAAAAGAAAGCCATGGAAATGGGCATCCCTTATCAAACCCTCATTTCTGGCATAATTCATCGATACATAGAGGGGGAGCTCACTTCAAAAACGGGATAACCATTGGCTACACTTGGCTACACTGGATCGCCCGAAGAACCCGGTTCCTGCTGACCTTTTTCATTATATCCAATTTCAATTGTGAAGCTTCCAGTGCTTCCGTGCAGGAGCTTCACTTTGATGGAAACAATAAAGAAATGTGGAAGGAAGAATGGCTGATTTTATTTTAGCTCATGACGGTGCTATCCGACTCTCTTTCTTTTTCGCCATCCTGATCGTTATGGCGGTCTGGGAAATTCTCGCTCCACGCCGACCTCTAAAAACTTCAAAGACCCTGCGCTGGTATAGCAATCTGGGTCTGGTCTTCATCAACACCCTTGCTCTTCGAATACTCCTTCCAATCCAGGCTGTTGGTGTGGCTCTCTTAGCCCAGAGTCGCGGCTGGGGGTTATTCAACAATCTCCAGCTTGCTTACGGGCTGGAGATCATTCTCGCGGTAGTGCTCCTCGATTTCGTCATCTATCTTCAGCATGCCGTGTTCCATTTCATTCCTTTATTTTGGCGGCTTCACCGCGTCCATCACACCGACCTCGATTTTGACGTCACCACAGGAATCCGGTTTCATCCCGTTGAGATTCTTCTCTCCATGGGGATAAAAATGGTCGCTGTCATTACTCTGGGCCCTTCTCCTTTAGCCGTCATTCTCTTCGAGATCCTTCTCAATGCCACGAGTATGTTCAATCATGGAAATGTACGGCTTCCGAATTCAATCGACCGAGCGCTAAGACTCTTTGTGGTGACACCCGAGATGCACCGGGTCCACCATTCCGTATTGATCAAAGAATATAACAGCAATTTTGGTTTTAACCTGCCCTGGTGGGATAGGCTTCTGGGGACTTACCGTGCCCAACCCCAGGCAGGTCACGAAGCCATGACCATTGGTCTGGCGCTATCCCGGGATCACAACGCACTAACCCTACCCCGCCTCCTCATTCTTCCCTTTCTTTGGAAATCTTGACAACGTACTGAACTGTGACTTATATTTTGTCTTAGATTTCAAATATTTATTTATCGCCAAGAGGAGTGCACTTGTCTCTCTTTATCACGTTTGAGGGAGTGGAGGGAAGCGGAAAGACCACTCAGATTCAACACTTAAAAAGATACTTGGCCCGAAAGGGGATTTCCTGCAAGGTGACGCGCGAGCCCGGAGGTCCCCCTATCAGTGAAAAGATCAGAAAGATCCTCCTCGATCCGAACCATCGAAAATTAACCCCCTTCAGTGAACTCCTTCTTTATGAGGCAGCCAGGGCACAACATATCAATGAAGTGATCAAACCTCTCCTTAAAAAGGGGACTACTGTTCTCTGTGATCGCTTCAATGATGCCACCCTCGCCTATCAGGGATACGGCCGAAAAATAGACCTAACCCTGATCGAGAAGCTGAACCACCTCGCTTCTCAGGGGGTCAAACCCGACCTCACCTTCCTTCTGGATTGCCCTTCGGATCTGGGATTGAAGAGGGCGGTCCAGAGAAATCGAATATCGAAAAATGAGAAGGAGGGGCGTTTCGAGAGAGAGAAAATTCAGTTTCATCATCGTGTGAGGAAAGGGTATCTGGCCATTGCAAAGAAAGAACCTCAACGGGTGAGAGTCATCGACACCCGCGCAGGGGTAGAAAAAGTCTTTGAGAAGATTCGTGCGATTGTCGATGAGTTAATAGTTCGGAGTTCGCCTGCCCGCCGAAAAAAATCTTTGGCAGGCGGGGAGTTGGGAGTTCGGAGTTAAACCAAAATTTTTTTATTTTTTCTCCGAACTACCTGCCTTCGCCGAAACGCTTCGTGCAGGCAGGCGAACTCATTACTCCGAACTCTTTTCGAAGAAAAGACCATGTCCTTCAAACACGTTATGGGTCATGAAAGGCCCATCAATTTACTGCAACGGGCAATCACCCAGGAGAAGGTTGTCAACAGCTACCTCTTCTTAGGCAACGAAGGGATCGGGAAGAGCCTGGTTGCCCTCCAGTTTGCCAAAGCCCTCAACTGCCTCGAAGGAGAAAATAGAGTAGATGGATGCGACCGATGTGCTTCTTGCAGAAAGATCGATCACCTTCTCCACCCCGATGTCTCGCTCATTGAACCTGAGGGCCAAACCCTCAAGATAGAGCAGGTGAGACAGATGCAGAGGTCTCTTGCTTATCGGCCCTATGAAGGAAGACGGAGAGTGGTCATTTTGACGGCTGCAGATCGAATGGCTCATGATATACCCAATACGCTTCTTAAAACGCTGGAAGAGCCGCCACTCCATACAGTGATCATCCTCCTGGCGAACAACTCAAGATTCATTTTGCCCACGATCCTCTCAAGGTGCCAGTCGATCCGCTTCAACCCTCTTCCTTCTGCTCTGGTCTCTGACTGGTTGATGAAGGAGAAGGGGTTAGAAGAAAACGAGGCCCGCCTTCTCGCCTCCCTCTCTGAAGGAAGTCCTGGAAAGGCCCTGGAGATTAAGGAGGAGATCGCCGGAATTCCGAGAAAAGAGCTTCTCGAAGGATGGGTGGGTGCGAAATCACTCTCCATCGAAGAGAAAGAGGGCTGGGTCGAATCACTCCCCTCCGGAAGAGAGAATCTCCGTTTGATCCTTGAGATGACCAAAACACTGTTAAGGGATCTCATTGTGATGAAGACATCAGAGGGGGAGGGTTCAAGATTGATTCATTCCGATCTGGTGGAAGAATTGAAAGAGATCGCCGGTGCATGGAGCCTCTCTTCCCTTTTAAGGCGAACAGAAATCCTCCATCAAACCTCAAGGGCGATCAGAGGCAATGCCAATACAAAGCTGTCATTGGAAGCGATGATGCTTTCCTGGGCTTAAGGATAGAGAAGATGATTCGAATGGTCTATGTCAGAATGATCAATAGCAAGGCTGAAGAGTTCGATGCCGGCGAACTTCCCCTCGAAGCTGGGGAGTCGGTCATTGTGGAGTCGGAAAAAGGTCT
>VGRY01000081.1 GCA_016875195.1 Deltaproteobacteria bacterium | reverse complement strand
GATATCTGGATTTGACAGAATATAGGGCTCATGGCTAAACAAATGACCTCACCATTTGCTCTACAATCTATTTTCTCCACTCTGTCCATATCTCGATATCCCTCTGACACAAAGATTGTACACGACCTTTCTGATTTCTTACTTGACATATGCGTTTAGATAGCTTATTATCAGCTCAATCTGATTATTCTGATTAATATGATTCATCAGATAACATTGTATTGGGAGGTTGGACCATGTCAAAGAAGGGGCAGAAGGAATCTTTTTGCGGACCCATCGATAAGGGGATCTCTTGTTGCAAGGTCGAATCGATCATCAGTGTCGATGAGCGGGGGCAGATGGTACTTCCCAAGGACTTAAGGGATAAAGCAAAGATTCGTCCTGGAGATAAATTAGCTCTTATTAGCTTGGATAAAGACGGAGAGATCTGTTGTTTTTATTTGATCAAGTCAGAACAATTAGGGGAACGCGTCAGGGATTTTCTTGGGCCCATGATGAAGGAAATTTAGGAGGTTAGGAGTAGAGAAGCACCAATCTTCAAGCACCAATTCACAAATAATATCCAAATTCCAATTTCGAATGAGCCAAAAGGGTTTTGTTTGAATTTCGGTCATTTATTGATTGGAAATTATTTGGAATTTGACATTTGGATATTGGGGTTTAGCGCCAGCTACGCCGGTTAGGAGGAGATGATGGAAAAAGAAGAACGTTATATCCAAGCAGAAATGACCGATTGTTCTCAGGCTACGAGCTGTTGACCCCCAAAGGCAAAGGCTCAGGTGAGCCTCTCTATTTTAAAACAACCCTTTGTTATTGGCTCCATTCAAACTCAGGTGGGTTTAGTCCCGCAGGTTTCATCCTTTCTCACTTTTACCGATCATCTGGGGAGCTTGAAGGCACGCTGGGGAATAGGCCGTATGCATTATACGGTTGAGCCAGGGCTTTATGCTCTGGGCCAACCCAATGATCACTCCCCGGTGTTAGTTACTGCGAATTACAAGATGAGCCTTGATAGGCTCCGAGAGGCCTTGTCCGGCAGGAATATGTGGATCCTTGTCCTTGATACAAAAGGGATCAATGTCTGGTGCGCGGCAGGGAAGGGGACGTTTGGTACGATGGAACTGGTGAGCCGAATTGAATCGAGCAGCCTATCGCAGATTGTTTCACATCGGGAATTGATTCTGCCGCAGTTGGCTGGCCCTGGTGTAGCTGCCCATGAGGTAAAAAAATTATCCGGCTTCAAAGTGATCTATGGCCCTATTCGCGCGATCGATCTTCCGGCGTTTCTGGATAGCGGGCTTAAGGCCACACCCGAGATGAGGTTTAAAACCTTTCCGATCCGGGAAAGGATTGCGCTGATTCCTATCGAATTGGTCGCCGCGCTGAAGGCAGGACTTATCATCATTGCCTTTCTGTTCCTTGTCAGTTTTGTTGGGAGGGCAGGAGAAGGCTGGGCCAATGCCTTCCATCACGGTCTCTTTTCGGCATTGGCAATTCTGACTGGCATTGTGGCCGGAGCTATATTAACTCCCGCATTACTGCCCTGGCTGCCGGGCCGGGCTTTTTCAATCAAGGGTTTTGTGATGGGGTTGATTGCTGCGGTCGGTTTAATCGCATTGCGATTTGATATGTTAAGCACAGGGGGAAGCTGGTTAGAGATGATGGGATGGTTCTTCCTAATCCCGGCACTTGCGTCTTTTTTAGCAATGAATTTTACAGGAGCGTCCACTTACACCTCTCTCTCTGGAGTGAAGAAAGAAATGCGATGGGCTGTGCCATTTCAGATAGGGGCTGGGGTGATTGGTTTCATTTTCTGGTTAGGCTCCATTTTTCTCATTTAAGGGGTTTTTGAAAAAGCCTAAAAACATCTCGGTAATTTTGTTTAAAATCTCTGTAATCCGAGAAAGAATTTCTCTATAAGGAGTTCGAGTCATGAATCAACTGATCTATTTGAAAGGCGTGGTTACTTTAAAACTGGATGAGAATAAGTGCGCTGGGTGTGGGATGTGTTTACAGGTCTGTCCCCGTGCCGTCCTGAGTATGGCAAATGGGACCGCTGAAATCGTCAACCGGGATGGTTGTATGGAATGTGGTGCCTGTTCCAGGAATTGCCCTGTAGAGGCAATAAGCGTTGAGTCGGGTGTCGGCTGTGCGGCCGCTGTGATTAACTCCAAAATCGGCAGAAAAAAAGAGTCCTGCTGTTACGTTGAGCCTTCTAAAGGTAAAACAAATCCCCCTGTGTGTTCTTCTGACTCTAAACGTTCAAGTTGCTGCTAAAGGTGGATCTATTGAAAACTAAATAGAAATCTGAGTAAACCAGAAAGCGAGAGGTTGCTTTTCAGAGCTCCTTGGTTTTTCTCTTGACATCACTATTTTTTTATTGTATTAGGTCTACATATGTAGACCTAATAGAAAAACAGGAATTCTTCGATGGAAAATGAACTATCAGGCAGGCAGAAGGAGCTATTGAATTTTTTAAAGGATTTTTTAACCGAGAAAGGATTTCCTCCCACCCTTAGGGAGATGGCCTCCCATTTTAAACTTAAAGGGCCGAGGGGGCCTCAAAAGGTCCTGAATACCCTCGAGAAAAAAGGGTACATCCGGAAAATTCCGGGCGAATCCCGGGCGATTGAGATTTTAGGCTTTTCTTCCGGTAACACCGTATCGATTCCCATTTTGGGTCGAGTAAGAGCCGGAGAACCGATTCTCGCCGTCGAGAATATCGAGGGCTATATGAACCTTGACCGGACTCTGGTTTCATCAGAAAATGTTTTCCTTCTTCGTGTTCAGGGGGACAGCATGATCGATGCTCATATTCAGGACGGAGATTTTGCCTTGGTAAAACCTCAGTCCAATGCGGAGAATGGGGAGATCGTTGTGGCCTTAATTGAAGATGAGGCGACCATCAAGAGAATCTTCATGAAAAGGGACCTGATTCAATTAGAGCCCGCCAATGCCACAATGCAGCCGATTGTCGTCAAAAAAGGAGAGAAAAAAGTTTCCATTGTCGGAAAGGTAGTTGGAATATTTAGAAAACTGTAAAGAGATAGGGTTCCAGGGGGCAAGGGTTCGAGGGTTCGAGTAAAAATCTCCCATAATAAACCCTTGAACCCTTGAACCCTCGAATCCTCGGACCCTATTGTTATGGTTGATCGCATCATTCTACACATTGATATGGATGCCTTCTTTATCTCGGTGGAGGAGAGGGATGATCCATCTCTTCGAGGGAAAGCAGCTGCGGTGTGCGGTTCCTTATCGAGAAGCGTGGTGACCTCAGCCAATTACGAAGCAAGGCCATTTGGTATTCGGGCGGGGATGCCCATCCAGGAAGCCAAACGAAAATGTCCCCACTTGATCCTCGTGGAGGGAAATCATTCCAAATACACTGAGACTTCAGCTCGAATCTTTTCCATTTTAAAAGAATTTACTCCTCTGGTGGAGGTGGCTTCGATTGACGAGGCCTATCTCGACATTACCGATTCTTTGCTTCTCTTTAAAACACCCTTTCACCTTTCAAAACTGATCAAAGAGAAAATCCGAAGGGGAGAATCTATGACTTGCTCGATTGGGGTTGCCCCGAATAAGTTGCTTGCAAAATTGGGAAGCCGGTTGAAAAAACCGGATGGGTTGACGATCATCGAAAAAGAGAAGGTCCAGGAGATACTCGAGGATCTTCCTGTATCCAAGCTTCACGGGATAGGCCCAAAACTCGCAGAGTCGCTGAAATCGATCAACATCTTCACCTGCGGTCAATTGGGAAGATTTCCGGTCTCTTTTTTAATCAAAAGATTTGGTATGATCGGGGAGAGGCTCCATGAGATGGGCCTGGGACTGGATGAAAACCGGGTCATTCCTTTTGACGAAGAGGAGGATGCCAAGTCGATCAGCCATAGCGTCACGCTCGAAGAAGATACTTCTGATAGGGATCTATTAAGAAAGGTCCTTTTCCAGCTTTCAGAAAGGGTCTCCAGGCGGATGAGGAAGGAGGGGCTTTATGGAAGCAGAGTTGTCCTGACGGTCCGTTATTCAGATTTTTATACCTTCTCAAAGCAAAAAACCCTTTCCCGTTGGATGAACAATGGCAATGAGATCTTCCGTCACTCCCTTGAAATTTTTGAATCGATTTCCCACCCCAAATCGATCCGGCTCCTGGGGGTGGGGATGTCACTACTGAAAAAGGAATGGTGTCAGCAGGATCTGTTTGAGAAAAGGGAGAAGAAAGATAACCTACTTAAAGCCATGGATCGGGTGAACGAAAAATTCGGGGATTGGACTTTAACCTGGGCAGAGCTCCATTGAATTAAGGATGGGGATTTCATAACAAAAAAATTAGTTATCCCCCCTTAACGAGACTGACCAGTTTTCCCACCTGATATCCGGATTTTATTTTGGCGTCCTGAAGTTTCTTAATCATTGACCAGACTTTCTCCAATTCCCTGATGATTTCTTTGGCGGGGCGAAGCCGATCAAAACCGATCTCCAGCGCTGACGTCAGCATCATCCACCAGAGCATCTCCTCGAGGGCTTCCTTGTTAAACCAGAGAATGTCATCGTATTGGTTCACCCCTAAAAACTGCTGGGCTTCACTGTCTTTTAGAAGGGTCTCTATAACCCGATAAACAGTTTCCTCCTCAAACCATCTTTGATAGCGGGCGAGAAGTTTGGTGAG
Source organism: Deltaproteobacteria bacterium (assembly GCA_016875195.1). Taxonomy (GTDB): domain Bacteria; phylum Desulfobacterota; class BSN033; order BSN033; family UBA1163; genus RBG-16-49-23. The sequence goes on along the minus strand of VGRY01000081.1, from coordinate 7,771 downwards.
TAATACCGATCTCCCTGCGGTTCCCTGATCCAGGCCTGAATCCGCCAAGGTTTGGGCGATGATCTGATCCAGTTTCCACTCCATCATCCAATGATGACTTCGTTCTGGAGAACCCTCTGAACTCACGATCTTGCCTATCGAATGAATGAACAACCAGGCAAAGATTGTTCTCCAGAGCGGTGTGCCTTCCATGAGGATCTGGTGGAGGTATTCAGCCACGGCTCTCACCCCTCTGGGTTGAAGCACTTGGAATCGGCTGGTAATAGCAGGCAGATAAAGGATGGCTTCCAGTTTCTGTCTAATTTCACGTGCTACCACTGTTTCATCTTCTCTACCCCCACTGAACTGTTTAACTTCTCTTAAAAAGTTGATTGCCTTCCTTTCTATTTCATCGATGAAGCTCTGATCGAGTTGACCCTGTGGCTGGGTGATACGCGCCTCCATTAAACGGCGTAATAGATCTGCATTGATCAGCTCTTTGAATGCATTCTGAAGAGGTTGCAGCAACATCTCTTTGAATGCTTCTTCAATACCGGGCACACCGCGGCCATCCAATTTATTCGCTATGTGTGCATAATGATTCCATTGATTATCCTGGACTTCTCTAAAATCGATAAATACATGATATTTGAAAGCGTCCAATTCCACATAAATACCGTTTTCACAGAGCTCCTTGCTGTTTCGGATATATTCAAGACCACTCACATGATCTCGAAAGAGACAGAAGGTATTCGAGTCATCCTTTAATCCAAGACCCTCCCCCAATTGCCTGTGGATCAACTTCCGGCTATCTCCTTCTTCCACCGAGTAAGCAACCGAGGTCCGAACCCATCCTCGGGCGGAAGCATATTTATTATGGTAGATCACAAGGGTGCGCTCATCTCCGATGCGATTCGAGTAGGCGAATACATCTTCATTGACATATCCCTCCGGTGTGAAGAAATCGTAAAGCAAGAAATTCTTCACATCGGCGAAGAGATGGCGACGTTTCATTAACGGAAAGATTTCTCGTTCGTGTCGCTCGATTAAATTACGATCAGGCTGCTCATCCCACTTGGCATGGCGGTATTCCATTCCATACTTTTCAGTAAATCCTTCGACCTGGCCATGGGCAAACATTGGAAGTCCAGGCAGGGTCGCCATCATTGTGCAGATACCAAAATATTTATCCTCCTTGCCGAACTGAGCTACGGCTGTTTCTTCGTCCGGATTGCTCATAAAATTTACAAATCGCTTGAGGACCTCCGGATTGAATTCCAGGGTGTTCTTCATCACCGAACGATACTTAGTGTTTTCTTCGTCCTTCAACATATTCATAAAGGCGCTGTTATAAACACGGTGCATTCCGAGCGTACGAACAAAATATCCTTCGAGTAACCAAAACGCCTCAGCAAGTAACAGCGTATCAGGCGCCTCTTTAGCGATGCGGTCCACCACCTGACGCCAGAACTCTTCAGGCATTTGAAGATGAAACTCTCCCCTGCTCATCCCATGCTCTGCCCGCGAAGGAATCGCACCGCCTGTGCCCGGCTCAGGAAACCAGAGGCGCTGATAATGTCTCTTGGTCAGGGTCATGGCCGCATCAAAGCGGATGATGGGAAATTTTCTCGCCACATGGAGGATGGTCTGGATGACCGCTTCCCGGACGTCTTCCCTTAAGAAGTTGAGTTGTGCTGTATCGTTCCATGGCATCCGGGTGCCATCATTTCCGTGGTAGATGTATTTGGGGTTCCCCGATCTTCGATCCACCCGTTTGAAGACCACCGCAGCGTCACTCTGATCGAAATAGTGATCTTCCAGATAAATCCCCACCTCTCCGTGCCAGGAAAGGTCCGGCCCGCTGAAATGATAGGCAGGGAAAGGGCTCTCCTCTGACGAAATGAACCAGTCCGGATGTTCAATGACCCACTTCGAGTCAATGCCCACATGGTTGGGCACCATATCACTTGCCAGACGAACCCCTCGTCTCCATGAACGGTCCTTCAGATTCTGGAAGGCCTCTTCACCACCGAGGTCGCCTGCGATCTGATAATCGAAAAGGGAGTAAGCGGAGGCCACTGCATCCGGATTTCCTAAAAGCTCCTTGATTCTTTTTGAGGCCAAGCTCCGCTCCCACAGGCCAATGAGCCAGAGCCCAGTGAAGCCCCAATCGGCCAATCGATCCAACTCCTCGTCAGGGATCTGGTCGAGACGGTAGATGGAGCGTAGATACTTCCTGGATAGTTGATGAAGCCACACATAGATATTTTTTGCCAGCATTACGGTTCTTGGCATCCATTCCAGATCGGGACTGAAGCGCTCTGGCTCTCCCTCCATTCCAGTGAATTCATAAACAGGAGCAGGGCCACGGGTCCAGAGTGCTATCCTTCGCATCTGTGCAATCTCTTCCTCTTTGATGAGGTCCAGACTGCTGAGAAGGAGGGATTGGTATCTCCCCAGTAAGTATCCCCATCTTTCCTGAATGTATTCTAGTTGCCCTGATAGAGAATGGGGGACGGCAATGGCAGGACTACGAAGCATATCGATCAAAGGTTGATGATCCGGGCCAAAAACAGGCTGGTTTGTGAAGAAGGCGAATAGCTGTTCAATGCCCCGGCCATAGAGAGTCTCTTTTTCGAGAGCGGAGTGGTCAAAGAGTTCAATAAAGGGAGAAAAGGCAGGATTCTGATTGGCCATCCAGAGCATGAGCATCTCTTCCAGGATGATCTGACGATTGGGTATTCCTGCTGTGTCAGCCTCCAGATAGCTTTCAAGCTCTATTTCTCCTCGATAGAGTGACAAGGGTGGGAAATGATGTGCAAAGGTCAACAAGGCTTCATCCACCCCCATCCTTCCCAGTTTTTCATAGAGCCAATCGAGCGCCTGTTTCATCACCTGGGGATTTTTCTCTTCTTCGTACAGGCCGATGATGTAGTGGAGAATCTCATCGATCAGCCCCATGGCGTTCATCTTTCCCGGTTGGATTGCCTGCTCGGGAAAGTTGACGAGATCCCTTTTTTCATTCATCCTTTGGACAAATAATCTGACTGCGCGAAAATTGGGGAAGATGACATTTCCGCTCGCAGTAAATAAGGATTCATCGAATTGGAAGAGGTCCCTCGCCTTACGGGAGATATGGAATTCTGTGATCATAGGATTCTTCATGGCTGTCAATAATATAGGCTAATCTGCGGAAGGACTCAAGAAAAATTATGGTTGATGTCTTGTGGTATTGACAGAATGCATTGCGATGTGATATTTTGCAATAAAATGCAATGCAAAGAGGAGATTGGAAATGAAATCTCAAATCACGATCCGGTTGCCAGAGGACATTGAGGAAAATTTAAGAGAGTTGAGTGAGAAGTTCCGCTTGAAACGCTCAGATATTGTTCGGATGGCCTTAGAGAAGTTTGCCAGAGAGGTTAAAGGAGGGGGGGAAGAGAAACCATACGATAAAGTTGCCAATATGATCGGAACGATTTCAAGCGGCCTTCCCGACCTCGGAGAAGCCCACAGAAGACATCTGCTGAAAAAGATGAGGAATCATGCGTAACCTTATTCTCGATGCCGGACCTTTTGTGGCCTTACTCGATTCAAGTGAGAGAAACCATGAGCGTTGTGTAAATTTTTTTAAGGAGTTTCATGGTCAGGTTTTCACAACGGAGCCGGTATTGACGGAGGTGCTATATCTTCTTGGTCCCTCCATCAGAGATCAAAGGGCGGCAATCGAATTTATTTTAAGGGGTGGGGCAATATTGGTTCCCCAATCTTTAGGGAGTCTCAAAAGAGCAATGGAATTGATGGCGAAATATAAAGACGTCCCAATGGATTTCGCAGATTCGACTCTGGTTGTGCTTGCGGAGGAGATGGGGGCTTCAGAAATATTTTCATTGGATATGAAAGGGTTTGGTACCTACCGAATATATGGTAAAAAAGGTTTTAAGGTATGGCCAGAATGAAGAGGAGTTTTGGGGAAAATATCCTTTCATTTTAGAGGATAGTCCGATAGCCTGACAAATCGAAATCCTTTCTTTTTCAATTCGGGGATCGCTTCGATCACTCCCTCTGCGGTTCCGGACTCAGGGCGATTCATATGGAGGAGGATGATGGAGGATGGAGGAGCATTGAGGAGAGCCTCTTTCACCTGGTGCTTCTTAAAGGTGGCGCCCACATCTCCGAGGAGACTGAACATCACCACTTCATACCCTAGTACACCGGCTATCTCGACGCAGATTTCATCACAATGGGCTCCCCCTGGACGGTAATATTTTGGTTTGCGCGTGGTGAGGGCCTCTATTTTTAGAGCATTCTGCTCAATCTCATCATAAATTTCACTCACATCTTTTGTACCCTGAATGCCATAAACGGTTCGACCTATGGCTGAACAGGGTCTGTGGTTTAAACCATGATTTTCGATATCGAATAATGGATTCTTTGCCAATTTATTGAATATCTCGAGATTGGCATCAATCCATTTGCCACTGACGAAAATGGTAGCAGGGATCATCTCCTCCTCAAGATATTTCATCAGCCTGGCATCATAACGACCCCCTTTGGGTCCCCCGCAGGCGTCAAAGGTCAAGGCAATGATCTTCTGATCGGTGTTGAGTCTTGTTTTTACTCCTTGTACCTTTGCTCCCCATTCTTTTGGGATCCTCGGGGTAAATTCCGAAATAACCTTTTCTTTGGTTTGCATCTCCTGACATCGTCCCCATTCCAAACCCAAGGGGTAAGGGGTAAGGCTGAAAAGCAATATTATCAGAGTTGACAATACCATCTTGTTCATCTATTTTTAATGTATCCAGCTGAAGAATCTTCTTATTTATATTATATGATTAGAGTTGGCACAAGCGGTTTCTCCTTTCCGGACTGGAAGGGCACGGTCTATCCAGCCGGTCTCCGGGAAAGGGAGATGTTATCTTTTTATGAGAAAGAGTTGGGGTTTAATGCTCTTGAAGTGAATTTCACTTATTATACCCTTCCTTCTCAGAAGAGTTTTGCGGCCATGTCCCAGAAGACTTCAGATGATTTTGAATTCGTGGTGAAAGCCTACAAAGGGATGACCCATGAGATTCGTGACAGGGAAACAGGAGAGTTGATTAATAATGAGGAAACCTTTAAGAAATTTAAATACAGTCTCGAGCCTCTGAGGAGTAAGGGCAAGTTAGCGGGTATCCTGGCCCAGTTTCCCTACGGGTTTTTCCCGAACAGGGAAAATTTTGGCTACCTCGAAAAGTTTAAAGAGGAGATGGGAGATGTTCCCCTTGTCTTCGAGTTCCGGAACGAAAACTGGTTTAGAGACACAACTTTCGAGTTATTAGAAAAGAAGGGGATTGGGTTTTGCATTGTGGATGAGCCCAAACTTCCTAAATTGATGCCGTACATTCCAAGGGCCACCTCGGAGATCGGCTATTTTAGGCTCCATGGGAGAAATCCCAGCTGGTTCAATGTACCCGCCTCGGTGAGATATGATTACCTCTATAGTGAAAAAGAGTTAAAGGAGTTTGTCCCGGACATCCAGGATATTTCGAAAAAGGCGGCAAAGACTTTTGTCTTTTTCAATAACTGTCATGCTGGCTCCGCAGCTAAGAATGCAGCCCAGATGGCCAAGCTCCTATCGGAGCAGTAAGGAGTTCGGAGTTCAGAGTTCGGAGTAAAAGAGATTAAGGATTTAAAACTCCGAACTGCGAACTAAACTACTCCGAACTTCGACGGGAGGAGTAAACCGTGATCGAGATTGATTTTAAAAAAGGGGACGGGTTGATTCCGGTGATCATTCAGGATGAGGCAACCCATCAGGTGTTGATGTTAGGCTATATGAACCAGGAGTCCTGGGAAGAGACGCTGAAGACAGGGAAGGTAACCTTCTGGTCACGCTCCCGTAAGAAACTCTGGCTAAAAGGGGAGACCTCTGGTCATGTGCAGGAGGTGAAAGGGATCTATCTCGACTGCGATGGAGACACACTTTTAATTAAAGTCAATCAGGTCGGAGAGGCAGCCTGTCATACGGGTTTTCAAAGTTGCTTCCATAACCACTATGAAAAAGGTAAGTGGAAGATTTCTGGGAAGAAAATATTTGATCCGAAGGAGGTATACGGAAAGTGAATATACTGAAATTGGGAATTCCGAAGGGGAGTCTTGAAAGCGCCACGATCGAACTTTTCAGGAAATCAGGCTGGAAGATCCTGGTCAGCTCGCGCAGTTACTTCCCCATGGTAGATGATGAGGAAGTTCGCTGTACATTGGTCCGGGCTCAGGAGATGTCAAGGTTCGTAGAGGCAGGCACATTGGATGTTGGGCTAACGGGAAGGGATTGGATCCAGGAGAACGGTTCTGATGTTGTCGTTGTTCAGGACCTGGTCTACTCTAAGACGAGTACAGTTCCCGCTCGATGGGTTCTGGTCGTTGCAGAAGATTCTCCCATCCGTAGCATCAAGGATTTGGAAGGAAAGAAGATTTTTACGGAACTGGTCAGTTTTACCCGGCACTATTTCAGTGAAAGAGGGATAAAGGTCGATGTGGAGTTCTCATGGGGAGCGACCGAAGGAAAGGTGATTGAGGGTCTCTGTGATGCGATTGTGGAGGTGACCGAGACCGGAAGCACGCTTCGGGCGAACAAACTCCGGATCGTGGAGGAACTGCTTCAGACCAATACCCAGCTCATTGCCAATCGTAAGGCCTATCAGGACCCATGGAAAAAGGAAAAGATTGAACAGATATCGCTTCTTCTCCAGGGAGCCCTCCGTGCGGATGGGATGGTAGGGGTTAAGATGAATGTTTCAGCCAACGACTTGAAGAGTGTAATCGAAATCCTTCCAAGCATCACAGGACCTACGATCTCCAACCTCTTTCAGAGCGACTGGTTTGCTATAGAAGTGATGGTTTCCGAGAAGGTGGTGAGAGAACTCATCCCGAAATTATTAAAACGGGGTGCCGTAGGAATCATCGAATACCCCCTCAACAAAGTCATCTGATTTTCGATTTGCGATTGCCCCAGGACCACTTCCGATGAGGGTGAATGAGATTTGTAATAGAAAAAAGAGAACTATGTTTCTAACCGCCCCGATTACAATGAAAAGGTGTATTTAACCAGGAGGTATCCATGGGATTCCCAATAAGAAACCTAAATGACCTCTTAAGAGTGGAACAACGCTCTACTTCGATGTGGCCGTACCCAATCAAGGCCTTCTTCATCTATACAAATAAAAACAAACAATTTAGTTCTTTTATTCGAGACAAGTTCTTATGGCTCGACCGTGTCTCAGGGAGTGTAATTTTCTATCTAATTAACACCCCACCAAAAGAGTGGTTGGAGGTCGCACAAGAAAGAACGTACTGGAATCATTTCATTCAGATGTCGGGAGGTAACATTCGCTATGATGATAGAAACGTTCATGAGGTTGCTGACTATTTTGGCGTGAACCGATCTTCGATACCGTGCGTTATTTTATTCCGGTCTCTGCAAGAAAGCGAATATATCGCCCTGTCTGGATTTGGCTCACTTGGTTTAGAAGAATTAAGACTGGTATTTGAAAAAATATTCAAGATCACCGAAGAATTTCTCAGATACCCTGATAGGCAAAACCAAGACTACGTGAGGCTGTTAACGGCCCGTCTTAGGCCATTCAAAATCAACACAAATTTTATTCATCGCGAAGATACTAATACTACAGCGACACATTGATTTTGAATAGTTTCGCCTTGGCGACAGCCTTCTTTCTGTGAGAGATATATGCAACATGGTTATGATGAGTGTGGTATTTGATAATTTCTATGGCTCCTTTCAAAGTCA
>VGRY01000080.1 GCA_016875195.1 Deltaproteobacteria bacterium | reverse complement strand
GCAATCGGGTTTACCTAAAAAAAGGGATGCATCGTAACCATAGAGCAACAGGTCAGTCTCCGAAAAAAGCACATTCTCCTTCCCAACAATCTTTGTCAGTTCGTCTATCATCTGCTCACGTTGCATAAGACCTCCTTAAAATACGGAATGATGGAATGTTGGAATAATGGAATAATGGGAAGCACAAAATAAGACACCGAGAATCGGGAACTCGAAGAAGAATAATATTTTTCTCCCCATCTCCATATCTCCCCATCACCCCATCAGAATTTTTACCCAATATTCCAGTATTCCACTATTCCAAAATTCCTCTTGTCAATCTTTTCCCAACCGATCTCCAACCTTGATTCCAAGCGACTGAGCAAATTCTATCGGGCCCACCTTACCTTTATCCACTCTCAACTTGCCAACGACGATGACCCCGCCTTGAGCAGCGATTTGAAGGCCCCCCTCTTCAATCGCAACAACCTCTCCAGCCCCTTTCCCTGTAGGCACAAGTTTCTTCCTTGCATCGTAGAATCTGACCCTCTTTCCTTTATAGGTAGTATAGGCGCCCGGCTGGGGATCGCATCCCCTAATTAAATTGTAAATCTCATTGATTGGTTTTTCAAAATTGATGGAGGCAACCCGGTCATCGCAAGGGGGTTCATAGGTTGCCTTTGATTCATCCTGAGGAATTCTGGGCGCCCTGCCCTGTTTGATCAAATCAACTGCCTCTACAATGGCTTCGATCCCCATAGGAAAGAGGGTATTGAAATAAAGAGCGCCTGTGGTCTCATCCGGGCCTATCTCCACCTCTTTCTGGAGCAAGATGGAACCGGTATCAATCCCCTGATCCGCCCAGAAAATGGTCAATCCCGTCCGAATATCTCCCTGAATGATTGCCCAGTTAATGGCGCTCGCTCCGCGATGTCTTGGCAATAATGAAGGATGGTAGCAGATGGTTCCAAGAGACGGGACTTTTAAAATATTTTCGGGGATGATGTCAGTGACAAAAGCAAGGATCGCAAGATCGGGTTGTAACTTAATAAAATCTTGATAGGCCTGGGAATCTTTCATCAGTTTTGGCTGATAAACAGTAATGTTTGATTTCTCAGCCAATGTCTTCAGTGGCTCCCCTCTTTTATCCGGAGGAGAGAAGACACCCACCACTTCTTCACCTTTTTGAATCAGAGCCCCTAAAACCTTTTCCCCAAAAGGACCCTGCCCAACAATGATAATTCGCATTCTTAAACACCCAACAAAACCCTCATTTTTTTGTAGCATTTACTGCCGACGTTGCCTTTTATCTCAGTAAACCCCGTTAGAAAGTTTTCAACTTTCTAACGGGGTAAATGAGGGCGATACATATTCTAATACGGGTAGCGACGACTTTAGTCGCCCCTAAAGAAGGAGGGAGGCTAAAGCCTCCCCTACCCTTCTTCAATGTTTTAATAAAATTATCACATTATTTCTTTCTTTTTGCATCAAACGCTGAAATCTCTTCCATGATGGCAAGGATCGTTCTCGCATTATCATAGACCGGAGTGTCCACCATCTTCCCCAAATAGGAAACAGCGGCCGCGCCTTTGGCGATGCCCTCTTCCTCAAAGACTTTGACCACTCCCTTGGCCCATTCCACATCCTCGGGAGCCGGGGTATAGATTCGGTGTGATGGCTCAATCTGGCTCGGATGAATGAGCATTCTTCCCTCATAGCCCAACTGACGGCCGAAGCGCGTATTCTTCTCAAAGGCTTCGGTGTCCTTGAAGGCCACAAAAGGACAGTCAATGCCAATGCAACCCGCTGCCCTGGCAGCCACCGCTGTATGGGCCCGTGCGTAGAATTGCTCGTCCCCTTCGGTAGTGAGTTTCACTCTCATATCTTTGGTGTAATCCACAGCGCCGAAGATGAGGGAGTTGACTCGTTTACTTGCAATGGCTGAAGGATAGGCATTCATCACCCCTTTGGCTGTTTCGATCAGGAGTTGGATGGCAATGCTTCCCACGGGGAGTCCTCTTCTTCTCTCAAGCTCCTCCAGTTTCCAGTCCAAGCGCTGAACATGATCCGGCCCTCCGCATTTGGCCAGACAGACTCCTGAAAGCCCCTCATAGACGATGGCCTCAAGGTCATCATTCGTCATCAGGGTCTCCCAGTTGTTGATTCGGGAATAAATCGTGGATCCACCGGAGCCGGCAAACTTCAGGTTCTCCCGAACCATCTCACGGGCCCTTGCTTTCTCAGCAGGGGGAACGGAGTCCTCGAGATCCAGCGTGATGATATCGGCTGGAGTCTCTGGCGCCTTTGAAACCATCTTCTCATTATTTCCCGGAATGTAAAACACTGATCGCATTACTGTCATAGCACACCTCCCATAATTTCCAATTTCGAAATTCGAATATCGAAATCCGAAACAAATTCAAATTTTCAAAATTCAAATGTCCTAAATTTTTTCGAACATTAAAAATTTGGTCATTTGAGATTGTTTCGAATTTCGGATTTCGTGCTTCGGATTTTAAAGATTAAGCATTTATCAATCTTTTCAGGGTTGGAGCAATTTCATCGGGCCGGTCCACCACATGGACTCCTGCCTCTTTCAGAGACTTAATCTTATCCTTGGCCGATCCCTTCCCTCTTTCGATGATACTGCTCGCATGCGAGAACCGCATGCCTTCAGGAGCCCAGGCCCCTGCCACGTAAACCACAAGGGGTTTTGTAAAAGCCTTCGTTCTGACCGCCTCGGCTGCCTCCTCTTCGTATGGTCCGCCAATCTCTCCGAACATCGCAACCGCCTTTGTGTCCGGATCTTTCTCGAACAGGGGCAAGATATCGCCGCAGGACATACCCAGAACCGGCTCTGTCCCGATGTGTAGCACCGTGCTTACCCCCATCCCCGCCTCCTTGATGGCCCAGGGAACGGTCCCGGACTGTCCGCCACTTCTTGAGATCACTCCGATAGGCCCGGGCACAAATACCTTCTTGGCAAACTCAGGGGAACCTCCCAGCCATCCCATGACAGCAATCCCGGGGCTGATAGCGCCGATTGATCCGGGCCCGAGGAGCTGAACTTTGTGAAGTTTTGCATACGCCATCATCTCAAGGATGTCATACAGGGGAACCCTCTCGACAGGCATGGATATAAATTTAATGCCTCCATCAATCGCCTCAAAAACAGCGTCTCTGAGTCCGGGGCCGGGCACGAAAGTCACACTCGCATCAACACGGCCCTGGGCCTTAACCGCTTCTGCAACCGTATTGTAGACAGGTATTCCGGAGATCTCCTCTCCACCCCTGCCGGGTGTCACACCTGCCACGACTTTTGTGCCATATCCTTTCATGAAGGCCGCCCGTGCCGACCCTTCCCTTCCGGTAATTCCTTGAACAAGTACCGTCGTATCTTTTTTAAGTAGTATTGCCATTTTTCACTGCCTCCGTCTTTAAAGATTACACAAAATGTCATGCTGAACTTGTTTCAGCATCTCATGAACCAGACCCTGAACCAAGTTCAGGGTGACATGAAGAAAATTTCAATGTCGTACATTTTCAATCTGCAATCTGAAATTTGACATCAAACGACACCGCGCCTTCGCGGAAATCTCTTTATGCAAGTGATAGTCCTCTTTTTTCCAAATACTCTTTCAATCCAGCCACTGGAGCCTCAATCTTAATCGCTTTATTTCCCCTGAACCAGCATTCATACTCGCACGCCAAACATTCTGTCCCGACCCTTTCAGCATAGTCTCCATCGCCTCCAAGGGCAGGTTTTCCATCTTTCAGCACCAGAATCCCCCGGGCAAAGGTTTTACACCCCGCCACACAGGCGTGCGTCTTGCATTCTGCGCATTTGCTGTCATCGATGATGACCTTGATCGTTCTCTCTTTAAACTCAACCATCTCCTATTCCTCCTTTACGAGGTTTCTATAAAAATAAGAAACCTCTGATTACACTGATTAATAACTGATTACACAGATTCGGCATACAACAAAAAAAATCTCTGTAATCTTCTCTTGAAATCTGTGAAATCAAGAGAGCATAAAGTATTTTTTTATTGCTCTCTTATTCCTCTATCCTTTCGATACTCCAATATCAGCGCCTTCATTCTCTTGGCCAGGAATTCGGTTTCGTAAACCTTATCGCTCCCATAGAACTCGAACCTTCCGGGCAAATCCGCTGTCCCTTCCTTTAATATCTCCATTGACTCTTTCTCTTTATTTCCACAAAGGAGAATCACGCAGGGAAAACCAGGCCGCTTCGGTATTTCTTCCCGAAGGGCCTTCACCACGCCATGAGCATGATGCCACTGTTCCTGATTGGCAACGATGAACCCGCCCAGCATATATCCTTCAATACCAGGCTGGTTGATGATCAACTTAGCCGCCCGGTAAACCTTTGCTGCGGTCGGGTTTCCACTCGTATCCGCATAGTTGGCAATCTTCAATCCCTGCCGGTTTAAAGCATCCACTCCGAGGATAGCCCCTCCTCCTCCGATGCCATGATATCCGACATAGTTCAACTCTTTAATCTCAGGAGACATCTGAGCAATATAGCAGGTTCCCCTCAGGTCTCCTTCTTCAATCTGCCAAGCGACTTTATCTAACTCTGTCGGAGGAGTTGCTGCCTCTCGGGCAACATCAATGCCAAGTTCTGGGTGGCGGAAGACAGAAGAATCATCAATGGCCATCCGGCAATCGCCAGCCAGGATCTTTCCATCCTTTGTCAGAACAAGGGGATTAATCTCGGCTGTCCTGCAGTTATAGGCCCTGAAGGTTTGAAACAACCCCATGATGGCCTGGGCAATGGCTGTCAGGTTCTTGTTGGGGACTTTCAATGCCACCGCAAGGTTGAGAGCATCATACAGGCGGACCCCCCGGAGAACATCCACCGTGACCTGTGCTATCTTTTCCGAAGGCACGGATTCAATATCCACACCCCCTTCTGTGCTGAACATGATGATAGGCGCCCGGACTTCTCTCGACGCATCGATAATGACGCCGACATAAAACTCTTTATCAATATCGAGTTTCTCTTCAACCAGAACCTTCTCCACCGTTAAATTCTTCAGGGTGGCCCCTAATAATTCACCCGCGACTTTTTCTGCTTCCTGGGGGTTCGATGCGAACTTAATGCCCCCGGCTTTTCCTCGCCCTCCTGCCCAGATCTGGGCCTTGATGGCTACGGGTTTACCAATCTTTGCGGCGATCTTTCCTGCCTCCTGAGGGGTGGTGGCCACCTCCCCTTGAGGAATGGGAACCTTTGAAGCCCTGAGCAACTGCTTTCCCTGATATTCATACAATCGAGCCATAACAACCTCCCAACTTTAATTTCAGATTTCAAATTGCAAATTAATGTCCCATGTTCGGAGGACGCCTACGAACCATGAAAATCCGTAACCCCCCTCTATTCCCCCCTTAGTTTAAGGGGGGATGAAGGGGGGTTAGAGATTTTATTTCCTAATTCAACAACCTGATATTCTGATAACCACCAAACTTGCGTTACCTTATAACAAATGACAAACACCTTGTCAATATAACTTAAATGGTCAGACCAACAAACCAATTCATTCTTGGTCCAATTAGAATAGACCCATACGTATTTGAGGTTTTAGTCAGGCTCCGATTATTTAAATAGATATAAGGGGTTGATCAGGGTGAAGGATACCTCCCCCCACCTCAACCCTCCTTAAGATAACCTTAAGTGGAAATAACTGGATTTCGAATAAAACCCATAAAAAAAGTTTGATTAGAACGGGGATTGTCTTCGAGAGAACCCTCTGTCATTTTATTTCCCTATATTAATTTTCTTCTTGACAAAGTTTGCGCCCAATGTTATGGAGTTTCCCAAAGTTCTATAAATAAGTCAATGGTCTGTCCAAATTTGAGTTTCATTTGCAGTGAGCCGATTTCCCTGGGGGCTGCTCATTCGGTAGATTGTTTAACCAGAAGATCGAACTCAAATCATAATAGAATTTCCTCTGCTCTGGAGCGACGAAACAATCTAAAAACCCCACCCCTATAGAAAAGAATTGGATGCCTTGAAATGAAGGAAGAAATATCCTATAGAAGGGTTTAAATTTTGTTATCCATTCGTCTTCGAAACAACTTGTATAGGGGAAGGAGGTGAATTTTTAATTCATCGTTTTTTTCCGGCTTCTAAGCTTCATGGCAGATAAGGAGATTAATAATTTATTTCACACCCAAATCTTAATAAGGAGGAAGACTTAATGAAAAAGGTAAAACAGATTAAAGAAGAAAAAGTGTCTCGGCGTAATTTTCTGAAAACGGCAGCGGTCACAGCAGGAGCCGCTGCAACCATGGGTTTTCCAGCGGTCGTCAAAGCACAAGGACCGATAAGCTGGCGCTGGCAGTCCACCTGGCCAACCAAGGACATCTTCCATGAATACGCCCTTGACTATGCTAAAAAAGTGAATGACATGACCGGAGGCGATCTTAAGATTGAGGTGCTGCCCGCAGGAGCCGTTGTCCCCGCGTTCGCTCTGCTTGATGCCGTATCTAAAGGAACTCTCGACGGCGGCCACGGCGTGATCGTTTACTCCTACGGCAAACAGCATGCGATGGCCCTGTTTGGTTCCAGCCCTGCCTTTGGCATGGATGCGAATATGCTGTTGGCCTGGTATAAATACGGCGGCGGCAAAGAACTGCGGGATAAGATCTATGCATCCATCGGCGCGAACGTGGTTTCGTTTCTTTACGGACCGATGGCCACACAGCCCTTTGGCTGGTTCAAGAAACCGATCACCAAACTTGATGACATGAAAGGAATGAAATTCCGTACCGTGGGACTTGCCGTTGACATGTACACCGCCATGGGCGCAGCCGTGAATGCCTTGCCTGGCGCTGAGATCGTTCCTGCATTGGATCGCGGCTTGCTTGATGGAGCGGAATTTAATAACGCTTCTTCCGACCGCGCACTCGGCTTTATGGATGTTTCGAAAGTCTGCATGCTCCAGAGTTTTCATCAGAACGCCGAGCAATTTGAAATTCTGTTTAACAAGGACAGATTCAATGCGCTACCAGACAAGATGAAAGCCATTCTTGCAAACGCTGTGGAGGCAGCCAATACCGACATGTGGTGGAAATCAATCGACCGCGGCTCAAAAGACTATATCTGGCTTCAGACCGAAGCCAAGGTCAAGTTTTACAAGACTCCGGATTCGATCCTCCAGAAGCAGCTCGAAATTTTCGACGGGATCGCAGAAAGGAAGTCAGCTGAAAACCCCCTGTTCAAAGAAATCTATGAATCGCAGAGGGAATTTGCGAAACGCGCGGTAGCCTGGGAAATGGATTACATGGTTAACAGGCGTATGGCGTACAACCATTACTTCGTACCCAAGAGAGCTCCGGCAAAGCCTGCTGCTGCTGCTCCTAAGGCTCCCGAAAAGGCTCCAGCGAAGAAGTAAGTGGGTTTACAGCATTATCTATCAGCCGCCCCGATGTTCGGGCGGTTGATTATTGGGTAGAAGATAACCCCCCTTCGTTCCCCCTCGGTTTCGAGTCGCAACGACTTAAATTAAGGGGGGATTGAGGGGGGTTACATGTTATTGGAAACTGAAGAGAGGTTACGATTCAGGTAATTCCTCTCGATAATGATAAGGATCGCACATGCAAAAAATACTCCTTACTATTGACAAGGTCAGTACCTATACAGGCCAGGCGTTTTCCTGGCTTATACTGTCGCTTACCTTACTCATCACGTATGAAGTGTTCGCGCGTTATGCGCTTGATGCGCCGCATGCCTGGGCCTTCGATCTCATGCTCCAGATGTACGGGATCCTGTTCATGATGGCCGGCGCTTATACGCTCGCAAAGAAAGGACACGTTCGCGGCGATGTCCTTTATGGCTTTTTACCGGTTCGAGTCCAGGCCGCTTCTGATCTGATCCTGTTTCTCGCCTTCTTTCTACCCGGGGTGGTTGCGCTCATCTGGGCCGGCTATATCTATGCCGGTGAATCGTGGGCGATCTGGGAAAAATCAAGCATCACTGCCGATGGCCCGCCGATCTATCATTTCAAGACCTTCATCCCGATCGCCGGGGCGTTCGTTTTCGTACAGGGCATCGTCGAAATCATTCGGTGCGTTCGCTGCCTGAAAGACAACAAATGGCCCTCGCGTGGTGAAGACGTCGAGGAGGTCGATGTCGAGAAACTGAAGGAAATGGTGCATGTCAAGGACGAGGATATCGCCAAACTCGATGAATTCGTGACGCACGAGAAAGGAAGCGGCAAATGAAAAAAGGAGCCTGGTTTGGACTCGCATGCATGGCTGTTGTGGTGATTCTGGTGTTCTCATTAATGCCCTGGGGGAATATGACCAGCGGCCACCTGGGCCTGCTGATGCTGGCGATGATCACCATAGCGATCATGCTCGGTTTTCCCACGGCATTCACATTAATGGGCATGGGAACGCTCTTCGCCTGGTTAGCCTACCGCAGTACGACCCCGGATACAGCGGTGATGCACGTGCTCGACCTGGTGGTCGCACGCGCCTTTGCGGTTATGAATAACGATGTGCTGATTTCAATTCCCCTATTTGTCTTTATGGGCTACCTGGTCGAACGCGCCAACCTGATCGAAAGGTTGTTCAAAAGTCTGCACCTTGCGACCGCGCGAATCCCTGGATCGTTGGCCGTTGCAACCATTGTAACCTGCACCATCTTTGCCACTGCCACCGGCATCATTGGCGCAGCCGTGACGCTGATGGGCTTGCTTGCATTCCCGGCAATGCTCAAGGCTGGATACAACATCAGGCTCTCTGCAGGTTCTGTGTGCGCAGGCGGTACCCTTGGCATCATGATCCCGCCGTCAGTTCTTCTGATCCTTTACGGCGCCACCGCCAGTGTGTCGGTCGTTCAGCTCTATGCTGGCGCTTTCATCCCCGGCGCCATGTTATCAGCCCTCTATGTCGGCTACATCATTGTTTCCACAAAGATCAAACCGAGTCTTGCGCCGCCGCTCTCCGAGGAAGACCAGCGTGTGGATCTGCCTCAATTCATGGAAGTGATCTCCAAGACCAGGAGCAAGAACGCCCTGATTGGCCTGATCGGGGAAATCAAAAGCAAGCGCAATCCGAACATCCCAAAACGTACATTGTACAGCCACCTCCTCATTACATTGCTCCCGATATTCGCAGCTGCATTCATTGTGGGTTCGATCTACTTCATGGCAACAGCCCCGGAAGAAGCCAAGGTCGAGGGCGTACAAGCAATGGGCATGGCAGCCGAGACAACATCCGAGGAGACAAAAACCGAGGCAGGAGGTTTGCAAGAACCTGAAGAAGCCGGTGGCTTAAAGGAACCACCGGCTGAGACCAAACCAGAAACTGTACCAGCACCTGGAACCGTTGCTGAAGCGCCAAAACCGCCTGCTGAAGTGAAGCCGGCTGAACCCGCAGCCGCACCGGGTGAGCGCAAGCCCGTTCCCATGTGGTATTGGATCACGGTTGGAGTCCATGTCGCCTTATTCATCGGCTTCTATTCGATTTTCAACTTCACCAGGCTTGAGATCTTCAAGTTGTTGCTAACATCATTCTTCCCGCTTGCCCTGATCATCCTCGGAGTGCTCGGTTCCATCGTTGCTGGCTTGGCAACGCCGACCGAAGCAGCGTCCATGGGAGCATTTGGAGGTCTCGTACTCGCAGCTGCCTATGGCCAACTGAACTTTAAAGCAATCAAGGAATCGGTCTTTCTCACTGCAAAAACAAGCGCAATGGTTTGCTGGCTCTTTATCGGTTCAAGTGTGTTTGCAGCGGCCTTTGCGCTGCTTGGCGGACAGGAAGTCGTTAATCAGTGGGTGCTGTCCCTCGACGTGACGCCAACGCAGTTCCTGATTATGGCGCAGGTTGTTATCTTCTTGCTCGGCTGGCCGCTCGAATGGACGGAGATCATCGTCATCTTCATGCCGATCTTCCTCCCGCTGCTGACACACTTCAACATCGATCCACTCTTCTTTGGCCTGCTGGTTGCGCTCAACCTGCAGACGGCGTTTTTATCACCACCGGTGGCCATGGCCGCTTTCTACCTGAAGGGCGTATCGCCGCCGCACGTGACACTGAACCAGATCTTTCTTGGAATGCTGCCATTCATGGCGCTCCAGGTGGTCGCCATAGCTCTGTTGTACATATTTCCTCAGATTGGATTGTGGCTCCCGACTTTGGCCTATAATCGATGAGGTCCATAACCCCTCCACACCTCTCCTCGGTTTCGAGTCGCAACGACTTAATTTAAGGGGAGGCTGGATGGATCCCCCCTTGAGCTAAGGGGAGATGAAGGGGGGTTATGAAAAAGTAAACCCCGTTAGAAAGTTTTCAACTTTCTAACGGGGAAGCTCACACGGGGCATTAAACCCCGTGTTCGCTGAAAAGGAAACAACCACCATCCCCGCAGCAGAGCTGCGGGGCTTTCTAACGGGGTAAAAAGGAAGTTTCAAAAGGAGATCCAAAGATGCGTCAATTGCTATCAGTAGGTATCCCAGTCATCGGTAATTTTATCCTCTGGTCACTGATCACCAAATTGCCTGTACATTCAACCATCATATTTGCTCTGGTGATCATAGTGGGTTGCCTGATGATCTATTTTTTGAGCCGCTTTGCGCGACACCCGAGCCAAGGTTCATCAACATAATATCTTGCGGTCAAACCATGAAACCAAAAGTCCTTGTAACCCGTGAGGTGTTTGAGGATATCCTCGACTACCTCTCCCGATATTTCGAGGTAACATCGAACCAATCGGATATCCCGATTAACGCTGAAACCCTCGCTTCGAAACTTGCTGACAAGCAGGGCGCTATGATTACGCTTACGGATAGAATTGACACCTCTCTTTTAACACGCTGTCCGAATCTGAAAGCGGTCTGTAATATTGCCGTCGGGTATAACAACATCGACATTGATGCATGCACCAAAGCAAAGGTCATGGCAACCAACACCCCTGGGGTATTGGATGATACAACCGGAGATTTTACCTGGACCTTGATCCTTGCCACAGCCCGAAGGTTATCCGAAGCAGAAGATTACCTCCGTGCTGGCCAGTGGGACGGATGGAAATTGAAGCAGTTTCTGGGCCTGGATATCCATCATGCCACGCTGGGTATCTTCGGACTTGGACGCATTGGCCAGGTGGTAGCACATCGGGCAATCGGCTTTGAGATGAAGGTGATCTACCACGACGTCATGAGGGCGTCGCCGGAAGTTGAAAAGGCATGCCGAGCAACCTTTGTGACCAAGGAAGAATTACTCTCGCAGGCGGACATTGTGACGATCCATGTCCCCTACTTTTCAGCCACACACCACCTCATCGGCAAGGCTGAATTGAAGCAGATGAAATCCACATCCATTCTCATCAATGCCTCCCGTGGCGGCGTAGTGGATGATGCGGCGCTGATCGAGGCGCTACATTCGGGAACGATTGCAGGCGCAGGCCTCGATGTTTTTGAAAATGAGCCTAAATTCAACCCTGGTTTTCTCGACCTGAAGAATGTCGTCTTAGCGCCCCACATTGCCAGCTCGTCTCAGGCCACACGGCATAAGATGGCCATGCTGGCCGCTGAGAATCTGGTCGCCGCTCTCACAACCGGCAAACCACCGAATCTTTTAAATCCTTTTTGAAGTGAGGAAACATACGTTTGTCGTTGTCGAAGCTCGTATCGAGGCTCGTATGGAGTCTTGGAAACTCGAGCTTCCAATTTCGAGCTTCTTGCTTCGATACGAGCGTCGTCACCCATAACCGTTTTACTAATCTTCTAAACGGACCACATTGCCTCAACCAACTTGACAAAGAATCTGCCATCATTTACAAATGGTAAGACCATTGGAGCAGGGATATGTTTAAATCCGTCAAACACACGAAAGTCTCTGATGAAATTGCCAATCAGATCAAACAACTCATCCTGGATGGCAAGCTCAAGCCTGGCGACCGCCTTCCGCCTGAGCGGGATCTCATTAAACAGCTTGGCGTAAGCCGCCCTTCCCTCAGGGAGGCGCTCAACGCCCTGGTCTCCGTCGGGTTCCTTGAGGTCAGACAGGCTAAGCGGACCTTTGTCAAATCAGTCACTTCAAAATTAATCGAAGACCCCCTGACCCTCCTGATTAAGGCCGATGAGCAGAAGATCTTCGATCTCATCGAAGTAAGAAAGGCTGTCGAAGTCTGGGCTGCCTATCATGCCGCTGAGAGGGCTTCCAAAGAAGATATTCAAAAGCTTGAAACCGTCATCGCCGATATGAAAAGGGCCTTTGAAGAAGGAAGGCCCTGGGAGAAACAGGATGCCGATTTCCACCTGGCCATTGCCCAGGCGACCCATAACACGATCCATGCGCATATCATGTCCGGCATTTATGACCTTCTCAGGGAATCGGTAGGAAGTGTTTTTAGAGATCGGACAAAAATAAAAAAATTGCTTGATCAACATCTGAAAATCATCAATGCAATTAAGAGTCATTCCCCGGACAAAGCCAGAGAGAGAATCCTCGAACACCTCAATTATGTGGAAGCCGAAGTCAAAAAAGCCCCCCGCCATTAGTCGCTTATGATAAGATTGTGCATAAATAGTAATGGAATTATTTTGGACTATGTATTCAATAAATACGAAGCACGAAATCCAAAATTCGAAACAATGTCAAATGACCAAATTTTCCCGCCAAGGCGGGATTCAAGACAAACAAGACTTTATGGAATTTGAATTTTGAAAATTCGAATTTGTCCTTCGACAAGCTCAGGATGGTGAGCAAAGTCGAACCATTTCGGATTTCGATATTCGGATTTCGGATTTCCTCAACTCTTCCGTTAAGGCGGGATTTGTTTCTGACTATGCTGAGTTAAGGAGTAATATTGATGATCCAAAAACTGAAAGAAATCGTCGGATCGGACAATTTCACCGATCAATTAGAAGAATTAGTGCCTTACAGTTATGACGCCTCCATAAATGTCCATCGGCCCGATGCCGCAGTCTGGCCTGAATCAACAGAACAGGTATTAGCCATTGTTAAATTTGCCAATGAGCATAAGATACCGGTCATCCCACGGGGAGCCGGGACCAGTCTCAGTGGAGGCGTGGTTCCAATCAAGGGAGGCATTATCATCGACCTCTCGAAAATGAATAAAATCCTCGAAGTGAGCATTGAAAACCGTTACGTCCGGGTAGAGGCAGGTGTCGTCTGCGATACCCTCAACCGGGAACTTGCAAAACATGGCTTCGTATTTCCTCCGGACCCGGCAAGCAGTTCGGTTTCAACGATCGGAGGAAATGTGGCCACCAATGCGGGCGGGATCAAAGGCGCCAAATATGGCACGACCCGCGACTATGTCCTGGGCCTTCAGGTCGTCCTGCCCACTGGCGAGTTGATGCGCACAGGCTCTTACACGATGAAATGTGTATCGGGGTACGATCTGGCCAAACTCTTTATCGGAGCAGAAGGAACCCTTGGAATTATCACAGAGGTCACCCTAAAGATTAATCCTTTGCCCAGGCATGCCATGACTGCGGTGGCTACGTATGCCAGGCTGGAAGATGCAGGCAACGCCATCTTCCAGACAATGACGAGCGGAGTCCTTCCCAGCGTGATGGAAATCCTTGATAGAGTCACGCTTCAATCGATCAGGGAGAATACCGACATCGCCCTGCCGGATGCAGAGGCATTGATCCTGACAGAGACCGATGGTTTCACCTGGGAGGAGGTGGAGGCCCAGATGGAGGTGGTTCTGTCCATCCTGAAAAAGAATCACCCCATCGAGATCAAGACCGCCAAAGATGAAAAAGAACGGCTCACTCTCTGGAAGGCCCGCAAATCTGCCTATGCGACACTCGCCCGGGTGAGTCCCAGCTTTACATTGGACGATGTGACCGTGCCCATCTCTCATATACCGGAGTTATTGGTGGGCATTCAGGAGATTTCTAAAAAATATGATATTGTCGTTGCCACATTCGGCCA
The DNA here is from genome assembly GCA_016875195.1 of Deltaproteobacteria bacterium. GTDB lineage: Bacteria > Desulfobacterota > BSN033 > BSN033 > UBA1163 > RBG-16-49-23. Next base: position 27 of record VGRY01000080.1, on the reverse strand, counting down.
TGCAGGCGATGGAAATCTTCATCCCCA
>VGRY01000079.1 GCA_016875195.1 Deltaproteobacteria bacterium | reverse complement strand
GCCTGGTGGGCCTTTGTGGAGGAAGTTAACAAGAAATCTAAGGGAGACCTGGTCATTAAGTTTATAGGAGGTCCAGAAGCTGTTCCTGCTTTTAAACAGTTCGAAGCGATGAGGACAGGTGTTGTTGATATGATTTTTGCAGCGGAGTCTTATTATGGAGGGACGGTAACCGGAGCAGCATATACCCACCTGAGTCGTTTGACCCCACCAGAAGAGCGCAAGAGCGGATACTACGATTTAAGGGTCGATCTCTTAAAGAAACATAATGTCCTCTATCTGGGTAGACCAGAACATGGTGTCTGGTTCCATATCTTCACCAATAAATCTGTTAAGAGGCCTCAGGAGATGGTTGGCCAGAAGATTCGGACTTCAGCCACCTATGAACCCTTTGTGAAAGCATTGGGAGCCGTTCCCATCACACTGCCTGGATCAGAAGTCTATACCGCTCTCGAACGTGGCGTGGTGGATGGTTATGCCTGGTCTGTTCTGGGAAATATTTCCATGGGATGGCCAGAGGTATGTAAATTTATCGTTGAGCCAAAACTCTACTCGATGAACCTCGAGGCCCTGATCAACCTGGAAACCTGGAATAAACTTACCAAGCCTCAGCAAAAGTTATTAATGGATGTGATGATTGAAAATGAGACTAAATTTACCAAGGTTTTTGAAGAACTTGGAGAAAAAGAACTGAAGGCCATGCAGGCGAAAGGGATGAAATATGTTCAATTCAGCCCAGAGGATACCAAATGGTACGTTGATCTTTCTTATAAGGCGGGTTGGGATGAAGTGTTCAAGAAAGCTCCTGAACTCGGTCCAAAACTCAGGAAACTTTTAAACCCATAATATATTTTGTCCTGTGCCCTCACCCCTTCCAAAGAATAGAAGGAAGGGGTGAGGAATAAAATGCTTGATTAAACGAGAAAAAAATGGGGAAAATATTTGATAAAATTTTGGTCTTTCTCTTTTGGATGGGAGGGGGACTTTTGATGTTTTCGACGGTCGGCACCTGTATAGATGTCATACTACGATACTGTTTTAACCACCCCATCCACTGGATGTTAGAAATTACAGAATACATTATGCTCTACATCCCATTTTTAGGAGCTGCCCTTGTTTTGAAGGAGGAAGGTCATATCCGTGTCGATATATTGATTAACCATCTCAGTGAACGGACCAGGGGGAGGCTCAATGTCATCACTTCCTTTTTAGGTGGGATCGTGATGCTCACTTATACCTGGTATGGTGGACAGGTCACATGGGACTTTTTCAAAAGAGGAGTTCCTGCCTTAGAGTCGTTAAGAACACCCATGTTCCTAATTTTAATGATCATTCCCATCGGAGGCTTCTTTTTTACTACTCAATTTTTCAGACAGATGGTTGATTATTACCAAAAACTGAAGAATTAATGGGAGAGAATATACCAATGGAATGGTGGATGGCTTTATTATTGCTCATCGGTGGGACTGTCCTCCTCATGTTTATGGGATTGCCCGTCGGGGTATCTTTTCTCTTTGCCAACCTTATTGGAACCCTGGTCTTTATGGGTGGACTTTCTGGGTTTAAATTGTTAATTCTCAACCTTGAAGAAAGTCTCACCTCCTTCGGACTCCTTACAGTTCCTATGTTTATCTTGATGGGCGAGGTAATGTTCCATTCAAAGATGGCTCTCCGAGCTATTGATGCCCTGGATTACTGGATTGGCAGAGTTCCTGGTAGATTGGGACTCCTCGCTGTTGCCTCTGGGACGATCTTCGGTGCCACAAGCGGTTCAACAATCGCCACGACATCTATGCTTGGCTCTCTATTGATTCCAGAAATGGAACGCCGAGGTTATCAAAAAACCATGTGTATTGGCCCCATTCTGGGGAGTGGAGCATTGGCCATGTTGATCCCACCCAGTATTTTAGCCGTCATTTTAGCAACATTGGTTGAAGTCTCGGTGGGCGGAATGCTTATTGCCGGCATTCTCCCGGGCCTTCTGCTTGCCTCTTTTTATGCTATCTATATTTTGATTCGATGTTGGATCCAACCCGAGATCGCTCCTCCCTATGATATTTCTCCGATTCCCTTAATCAAAAAATTAAAAGAGATGACTATTTATGTATTACCTCTTGGACTCATCATTTTTTTAGTGGTAGGCATTATCTTCTTAGGAATGGCCACACCCTCAGAGGCAGCGGCCATGGGAGCTATTGGGTCAATTATTTTATCCGTTTTCTATGGGGAAATGAATTGGGAAATATTCAGAAAATGCATATTCGGAACAATCAAAATGACAACCTTTATGTTCATCATCATTATGGCATCTATGATCTTCAGCCAGATTCTTGCTTTCTCGGGTGCAAGTAGTGGCCTCATTCAGGCGGTGGTCAAACTGGAATTGCCCTCCCTGTTAGTTCTAATAAGCATGCAGGTGACCCTTCTTTTCCTCGGCTGTTTCATGGATAACCTCTCCATCGCGGTCATTGTCGTTCCGATTTTTATGCCGGTGATTAAAGCATTAGGCTTCGATCCTTTGTGGGTAGCTGCCATGACGTTAATTAACATGGATTTGGGTAATCTCACCCCTCCCTTTGGTCTGCAACTCTTCGTCATGAAAGGAATACAACCCATGACTCCAATGGCTGTTATCATTCGATCCGCGCTTCCATTTGTCTTATGTGAAGTATTAGCATTAATCGCCATCATGATTTTTCCTGATATCGCCCTCTATCTCCCCAGTTTAATGCGCAAAGGATAAGGAAATGCTTAAGAGAATAAACCACATCGGAATTGTAGTCGGAGATTTTCAAGAGGCGCTGACGGTCTATTCCATGGGACTTGGAATGAAGCTCGATAAAATTGTTGAAATTCCGGATGTCCAGTTGAAAATCGGCGTCTTCAAAATAGGCGAAATCGAGATCGAAATCCTTCACTATGCAAACTCTGAGCTTCCAATGGTTAAGGCTCTTCGAGGGAATTACCCGGGAGTGAACCATATCTGCTATGAAGTGGAGGAATTTGACGAGACCTTGAAAAGGTTGATGGAGAATGGTTTTAAACTGATCGAGGGATTTCCCCGAAAGGGGGTCCATGGAAGGATCGCCTTTTTTATCCCCCCCCATTCACCGGAGGAGAGAATCGAGATTTTAGAGGTTGAAGCTTAAGATGAATAAATATGGAAAAGAGCGAAAACTCTGGAACGAGAAGATAGAAGCGATCTCCGAGGAGAAGATAAGGGCCCTCCAGTGGAAGAGGCTTAAGAAGCAACTTAAATATGATTATGAGAATTCCACTTACTATCGCAATAAATTTGAGGAAGCAGGCATCACCCCCCGGGATATTCGCTCCTTTGAAGATTTTCAAAGGATCCCCTTGATGACCAAGGATGAGCACCGTAGAGTCCAGCAAGAATCGATCGAACGTTTCGGCCACCCCTACGGACTGATCACCTGCGCTCCCATCGAGAAAATCGTCCGGATCAGTTCGACCTCAGGTACGACAGGGGTTCCAACCCTTTATACCTTGACGCAACATGACGTAGAGGTTGTCAATGAGATGCACGCCCGTAAATACTGGAGGGCAGGTCTGAGACCAGGTCACGTCGTTCTTCAGGCACTCTCCCTCAGTATGTTCACCGGTGGTCTCCCCCTCTCAGATGGAATTCAAGCGATGGGACTCTGCTGTGTGCCTGTAGGTGCGGAAGGGGGAACCAAGAGAATCATTGACTTCCTCCTTCTGACCCGTCCTCAGGCCCTCATTGCCACACCCTCCTTCGGAGATTACCTGATTGAGAAGGCCCCTTCCCTCATCGGAAAAGAGGCAAGTGAACTTGGGATACAATGGTTCTTCTGTGCTGCAGAACCAGGAGGTGGAATCCAGACGATCCGGAACAGGCTTCGAAAAGGATTTCGTGCCAGAATCTTTGACCATACCGGAGGCGGTCATGCCTTTCATGGAATCTGTTGCGGAGATGAAGAATATCGAGGCATGCACTTCATCTCTCCGGATCACTGCATCCTTGAATTAATCGACCCTGAGACAAAAAAGACAATGGAGATGGTCCATGGCGCCATTGGCGAAATGGCCTTCACATTCATCGATTGGGAGGGAGGTCCTTTTCTCAGGTATGTCCTAGGGGATATTATCCAGATCTTTACGAAACCCTGTGAATGCGGTTTTCCTGGAATTAGGTTCAATATCCTTGGACGTGGGGATGATATGCTCATTGTCAAAGGGGTAAATATCTATCCTTCTGCCATCAAGGAGGCAATCAACCGGTTCCATCCAAAAACCACGGGAATTTTCAAGATTCTGCTCGACCAACCCGGACCATTGGTGAAACCACCCTTAAAATTGAAGCTGGAATACGGATTGAATGTAAAACAGGCGGAAAGAGAGGGCCTTAAGGAAGAGATAAGAAAATATATGAAGGATAACCTCAGAGTCAATCCGGAGATCGAGCTTGTGCCCCCTGATTCGATCCCTATTGAAACAGGGGCTACAGGAAAAGTGAAGCTGATAGAAGTTGCGAAGGATGAAAAGTGAAAACGAGAAAAAAGAAATACCCCTCAAGGGGGCCGAAGATTGATAAGATTCTTGTTTCTGTCCTGCAGAGGAGATTCAAATCGATCACCGAAGAGATGGGGCTGACGCTCCTGAGAACGACCCGCTCTCCCATTCTGAATGAGGCCAGGGATTTTGTCACAGGTCTCTATGATGCCAGAGGGCGGATGCTCGAACAGACAGAATATATCCCTGTCCTTGCCTTCGCTCTTCAACCTGTCTGTCAGTACATTGTGGAGTATTTTGGAGAGGAGATCTATCCCGGAGATGTAATTCTCCATAATGATGTCTTTACACGAGGAAATCAGTTAGCAGATGTCGCTGTCTTTAAGCCCATCTTTTATAAAGGACGCTTAATTGCCTGGGCAGCCTGTAAGGGACACCAGGCAGATGTGGGTGGTGCTGTCCAGGGAGGATATAATCCCCAAGCCAGGGAGGTCTGGCAGGAAGGATTGAGGATCCCTCCTGTGAAGGTTTATGAAAAAGGTCAATTTAAAAAGGATGTCTGGAATCTCATCTTCTCAAATATCAGGTATAGCATTGTAGAAGAGGATATTCGAGCGGAAATGGGAGGTTGTGTCGTCGGAGAAAGGGGAATCCTCTCTCTGCTTGATCGCTACGGAAAAGATGTTTTTGAATCTCACATCGAGTATCTCTTCAATTCGACTGAAAAGATGATGCGGAAGGAGATTGAGGTGATTCCGGATGGAACCTATCAGGCGGAAAGTTATGTTTTTTATGATGGATTTCATGAGGGTTCAAAATTTAAAATCTCTCTCAAGATTAAGATCAAGGGGAGCGATATCTATTTTGACTACACTGGCACAGATCCACAGACCGAAGGTTTTGTCAACGCACCTTATGCCGCGAGCCTCTCAGCCATCACTCTCACCTTTCTCATGCTGGTTAATCCCGATATGCCGCATAATGATGGGACAACGCGGCCGATTCATATCCATATCCCGGAAGGCACCTTCCTCAATGTCAAATTTCCAGGAGCCTCCACCTTCGGAAACAGCATTACCGGCCCTCACGCAGATGCCATTCTCAGGGCTCTCTCAAAGGCTCTGCCTGAAAGGGTGACGGCAGGGTGGAATCGAATGCTTGCCTTTGCCATCTCTGGGAAAGATCCGAGAAAAAATGCACCGTATGTGGATATCCTTTTCAATGCCCTGAAGGGAGGCTCTGGAGCAACCTATGGAGTAGATGGATATGATCATATCGGATTGATCAATTGTGCTGGAGGCATTCTCGCTCAGGACCCGGAGATGTTTGAGCTCACCACTCCTCATCTCCTTCTGAAACACGAATATGTGACGAACTCCGCAGGGGCAGGTCAATGGCGGGGAGGTCTCGGTGTGGAAACGATCTTTAAAATCTACGGAGAAGAGGTCACGGGTGTAACCTTCGGGGATGGAGTGGATGAGGAGGCAAGGGCTTTTGGATTATTTGGGGGGAAAGAGGGAGCATTGAATAAACTCGAGTTGATCTATCCAGGGGGTCACATCCATTCTCCGACAACGAAAGATGTGATTAGAGGTATTCCAAAAGGAGCCATCTTCCACGAGATTGCAGGCGGTGGCGGAGGTTATGGAGACCCGCTGAAAAGACCATCGGAAAAAGTATTGAAAGATGTCCGTAATGAATTCGTCTCCATTGAAAAGGCCAAGGAAGATTATGGGGTGATCATCAACCCGCACACGCTTGTGGTGGATGAAGAAGAGACAAGGAAACTGAGGAATCTCAAAATATAAGGCTACCTCTAAAAATGTCATTCCGGTCCCGATCTTCATCGGGAGAATCCAGAAGTCTTAGAAATAACTGGACTCCCACCGGAGTTTATCCCGTACTTGATACGGGGCGGGAGTGACGAATTTGTAATTATTAGAGGTTCCCATAAGAATAAAAGAGAGTTGCTGAGGATGGGATATAAGATCGGGATTGATGTGGGTGGAACCTTTACAGACTTCCTCCTGGCTCGTCAAGATGGAACCACAGAAATCTATAAGGTCCTCTCCACACCAGAGGATCCTTCCATCGGCCTGATGAATGGTCTGGAGGAGATGGCCAGAGATCGAAAGATCTCTCTTCAGGAATTTATCAAAGAGGTCGAAACAATTGTCCACGGGACGACCGTCACAACGAATGCAGTGCTAACCTATCGGGGGGTCAAGACAGGACTTCTCACCACCAAAGGGCTCAGGGATACCCTTGAAATGAGAAGGGGGGTTCGTGAGGAGCAGTACAATAACCGGTTCACCAATGTTGAACCTCTGGTCCCGCGGCATCTACGCCACCCCATCGAAGAACGTCTCGATTACAAAGGAGAGATCATCACTCCAATCCAAATGTCAGATGTGGAAGATTCGATCAAGCGGTTCAGAGAAGAAGGAATGGAGGCCATTGCCATATGTTTCATGAATTCCTTTGCCAATGCCGACCATGAAGAGTCGGCGGCAAAAATGATCCGGGAGAGGATGCCCAATATCTATCTCACCCTCTCGAGTACTCTCCTCCCCTCTATACGTTTCTACGATCGCATCTCGACTACTGTGCTCAACTCCTATGTTGGCCCTATCCTGAGAAGCTATTTGACGAGCCTAACCCGCAGGCTCAAAGGAATAGGGTTTGAGGGTGTGCTCCTCATCATGCAGTCCAATGGTGGAGTCATCTCTCCTGAGAATGCGATTGAGAAAGCTGCCGTCACCCTTCTCTCTGGACCGGCAGGAGGACCTGTTGCCGGTATTGCCTATACCGCAGTCCAGGGATATGACAGCTGCATCACCGTGGATATGGGAGGGACAAGTTTTGATGCTGCCCTGATCAAGAACCGAAGTCCTCTAGTGACCACGGAAGGTGAAATCAACCGCTTGAGGCTGGCCTTGCCGATGCTCAACATTGTCACCATCGGTGCTGGAGGTGGATCCATTGGTTGGATTGACGAAGGTGGTCTTTTAAGAATGGGACCGCAAAGCGCCGGAGCAAAGCCAGGACCTGCCTGTTATGACCTGGGAGGAGACCTACCGACATGCACAGATGCTGATCTGTTGCTGGGTTATCTCGACGAAAATTATTTTGCAGGAGGTAGGATTCCTCTGAATCGAGAAAAAGCGCTCAGGGCGATCAAAACTCACATCGCTGATAAGATGAAGATGGATATCATCGAGGCTGCCTCAGGGATGTACCATGTCATCAATGTAAATATGGCCGCAGGGATCCGGGAGGTCTCAGTGAAGAGAGGGGAAGATCCGAGGGAATTTCCATTAGTGGTCGCAGGAGGAGCAGGTCCCAATCATGCCTGTATGATCGCCCTTGAATTAGAGATCCCCGTGATGATCATCCCCAAGGAGTCCTCCATTTTTTGCGCCGCCGGAATGCTGATGAGCAATCTTCAGCACGATTTCGTCAGAACCCTGGTGAGTCCACTTGATAAACTGGATCTCAAAAGGTTTCGCCAACTCTTCGAAGAAATGGAGAGCGAAGGAGCCACTCTCTTGAAGAGTGAACATATTGCTAAGGATCGAATCCAATTCATCTATTCCATCGATATGCGTTATGTAAAACAGTATCACGAGGTCAATGTGCTCACTTCCCCGGAGGAGATCCTCAGGGGAAAACTTCAATCGATTACAAAAAAATTTCATTCAGAACATAATCGCCTCTACGGGTATTCCTTAGAGGAGATTGGGACTCCAATCGAAGTGATCAATCTGAGGCTGACCTGCATCGGCAAAACAGAGAAACCTAGATTTCTTAAGATGAAATATACAGCGCAGGATCCTTCCAAAGCCTTCAAAAAGAAGAGGAAGGTCTATCTCCCGACCAAGAAGAAATTCCAGATGATTCCTGTCTTCGATGGGGACAGGCTTCGATATGGTAATAAGATTGAAGGACCAGCCATCATCGAACAGGTCAACACCACCACTTTCGTGAGCCCTGAATTCTCTGTGCTGTGCGATGCCTATGGGTCCTTTACGATGTATCTCAAATCGAGGGAAAAAGAGTTCAAAGGAAGAGTAATTCAACGAGCACAAAAAAGAGAAACCCAAAACTATAAAGAAGTGGTTTGATACCAGCAATGCGGGTCTTCTTCCAGATAGTCTCCGGTCAAGGAAAGAGCTAAACTTCTGCAGCCGCGGCAGTCTTCTATCCCGCAAATTCCGCATTGGCCTTTGAGATTTTCTTTATTTTTAATCTGCCCTAACAGTTCCGACTTTTCCCAAATCGTTTTCAGAGAATCGTTCAACAAATTATCAATAGAGATGGGAAATCTCCGGCAGGGGAAAACATCTCCATCCGGCATGACACAGAGACCGTCTTTTCCAATGACACAGGGAGCGCCTAATAATTCAGGTTCTTCATGATTGAAGTTGATTTGAAATGCCTGATAGGAAAGAAAAGCATCTTCCTCTTCAATGGAGAAAAGTTCTAAAAGCGTTTTGATCAATTCCTTCCAATCCTCTTTGCTCAACACATCATCTCTCCTCTCCCTTCCCCTGCCCCACGGGATGAACCGTTCGATGATGAACCCATCGACGCCCAATTCCTGTGAGAGTTTGAGAAAAGCTGGAAGATCCCTGAAGTTTCCCTTCATGACGGTAAACATGAGAATGGTCTCAAAACGGTTTTTATCCCTTACCCAGGAGAGATTCTGGATGGTCTTTAAAAAATTTCCCTTTCCACGAATCGAATCGTTTGTCTCTGCATCCGCCCCATCCAAGGAGATTTTAATCTTTCTCAGTTTAGGGAAGTTGGATAGTTTTTTCACCACCTCTTGATCAATGAGAAGACCGTTTGTGATGATGCCCAACTCATCGATGAGAGGAAGTTGATCAAGGTAATCCAGGAGTGGAAAGAGTTCTGGTTTGAGAAGGGGTTCTCCACCCGTGAGATGAATGCAGGCCATCTTATCCCACTCTTGTATCGCGTCGAGAAGATGATCGGCGACTCTCTTCAGCTCTGGCCAACCGAGGTCCTTCTCTCTTGAAAAATTATCCTGGTAGCAGTGCTGACAGCGAAGATTACAAAGGTTGGTGATGTGCCATTGAATATGGAAAGAGTCTTTCATGTGACTATCATGATTGCCCATTGAAATCAGTTCACGTTTGAGAAAGTTTAAATTAGAACCACTTGACATTTATAAAATATTTGATTTACTTTTTAAATCACGAAGGAAGTTGAAAATAAAATTGATTCATCCGGCTTTCGTATGGTACTTTTCCCTTATTAACCCCTCCTCACCTCCCCTTAATGTAAGGGGAGGCTGGGTGGGGTTATTATTGAGGGGAAGAGGGAGAGTTATAAAGGGAGGTTACCCACTCAATTCCCGGATGAACCATAAAATTGTTTAGGAGGAGGAAATATGATGAAGACCTGTTTGTTATCGATGCTAGTTTTTTTGTTTCTCTTTTTGAATGGTAGTGCCATAGCTCAAAACATGAAAGAAGGACTCTGGGAGATTACGGCGAAGATGGAAATGCAAGGGATGCCTATGCAGATGCCCCCACAGACCAATACCCACTGCCTGACCAAAAAAGATACGGTTCCCCAGAAGGCTGAGCCCGGGCAGGAATGTAAAGTGATTAAACATGATGTTAAAGGAGACACCGTCACCTGGGTGATGGAGTGTAAGTCTAAGGAAGGAACAACCGTGTTAAACGGCAAAGTCACTTATAAAGGGGAGACCTTTGATGGAGTTGTAAAGATGAAACAAACAGACATGGAGATGACCCAAAACCTCAAAGGCAAATGGATAGGAAAATGCCCCAAGTAAGAAAGGATGTATCCCATGACTTTTTTTAGAAAAAAGAAGACTCTGACCGGGCTTTCCCGCACCTGTGGCTGAGCGGCAAAAATCGGTCCGGCAGATCTGTCGGAAGCGTTAAAAGCATTGAAGCCTCCCCAGGATCCAAATCTCCTGGTGGGTTTTGAGACCTGTGATGATGCGGCTGTTTATCGCCTGTCAGATGATATGGCCTTCATCAGTACAGTAGATTTCATCACACCTCCAGTGGATGATCCATACTGGTTTGGCCAGATTGCGGCGGCCAATTCGCTATCGGATGTCTATGCGATGGGCGGAAAACCGCTGACAGCTCTCAATCTCATCATGTATCCGATGAAAACGCTTGGACCAACTCTTTTAAAAGAGATACTCCGGGGTGGATCGGATAAGGTTTCAGAAGCAGGCGCTTCCATAGCCGGCGGTCATTCGGTGGATGATAATGAACCGAAGTATGGCCTGGCCGTTACTGGAGTGGTTCATCCTGATCGCATCCTGACCAATTGCGCGGCAAAAGCAGGGGATGCCTTGATTCTAACCAAACCTCTCGGCACAGGCGTCCTGTTTAATGCCTGCCGTTCGAAAAGATTACCCTGGCGTGATTTAGAAGCAATTCTTCCGGAGGTAGCTTCTCTCAATAAAAAAGCAATCGAGGTTGCTTTAAATTTTGATATCCATGCCTGCACCGACATAACGGGCTTTGGCGTTATCGGACACTCTCTGGAGATGGCAAAAGGAAGCGGAATGCAGATCAGTCTTTTCTATGATAAACTTCCTTTTTATCCCAATGCCCTTCAGATGTATCAAAAGGGTGAGACAACGGGAAGCAACAGGGCCAATAGAAAATTGGCTGAAGGGTTCTTTAAGAAAACCAGGGAACTTTCCAGAGCAGAAGAAGAGCTACTTTTTGATCCCCAGACCTCCGGCGGGTTATTGCTTAGCCTTCCCTCGAATGAATCCAACCGGCTCGTCAAGGAATTAAAAAAGGCGGGGGTTGAGGCAGCGGTCCAAATAGGTGAAGTTGTTGCCAGTTCGCAGCCTTCTGTCTGGATTGTTTAAGCTCAACACCTGTTAAACAATCCTCCCCTCTTCTCTAACCTTTTTTGAACTCATGAAAATGTCAGTGGTGTTGACTCCAATTCCATCGATCTATTTCCTGCGCGGTCTTTCGCCGAGGACAACTTTTATCTCTTCAAACTTTCCTTTTCGAAGGACTTTAAGGGTGATCGTATCATTCGGCTTTTTCTCACGGATATATCGAATTAAATCATCGTGTGTCTTCACATCATGTTGATCTGCTTTCACAACAATGTCTCCACCCACCATCACAATCATATTCCCGACCTGAACCCTCTGGCTTCCTCCCTTGATTCCAGCCTTATCAGCCGGGCCCCCTTTAACCACTTCTGCGATCATGGCTCCCCGCTCAACGCTCACCTTTAAAAACTTTGCTATTTCCGGTAGCAATGGCTGGAGCGTTGCCCCTATCCACGGATAAGTCACATATCCTTTCGTGATGAGCTCCGGGATTACCTTTTTCGCTGTATTGACTGGAATGGCAAAACCGATGCCCACGTTTCCACCGGAGGGGCTGATGATGGCGCTGTTGATCCCCACGATCTCTCCGTCGGAGTTAAGAAGGGGGCCGCCGGAGTTTCCAGGATTGATGGCAGCATCGGTCTGGATGACATCCTCGATCATGGTTCCTACTCCGGAGCGGATCGTCCGGCCAAGAGAACTGATCACCCCAGTGGTTAGTGTTCGATCAAAACCAAAGGGGTTTCCGATAGCAAGGACTTTCTGCCCAATTCTCAAATTCTTTGAATCACCCATGGGAATGACCTTCAGTTTCTCTCTGGGAGCTTCGATCTTGAGCACGGCAAGGTCATTGTCCGGATCGGACCCGATCAGTTTCGCAGGCCACTTGGATCCATCTGCCAGGGTCACTTCCAATTTCTGGGCATTGGCCACGACATGATCATTGGTGAGAATATGGCCTTTGGTATCGATGATGGCACCTGAACCGGATCCCTGCGTTGGAAAGGCATTAAAGAAGAAGTCCATCTGGACTGCAATGCTGGTCACATTGACAACCCCATCCGCCGCTTTTTCATAGACAGCGATATTATTCTTCTCATCTTCGGTAACAGAAAAGGCCACTTCTGTGCTGAATAGGCTGAAAAGAAGCAATAGGACACCGATCAAGAGCTGTTTCGATATGTTTCTTGAAATCATTGCTTACCCCCTGAATATAGAATCCCAAATATCAAATTTCCTTTTGAACTTTGACATTCATTTGACATTTGGGTTTTGAAATTTGAACTTTTTTATGATCTCCTCCCGGATCTTTTCGACCGGGACTTTCCTATCATAGAGTCTTTTCGTCAGGAGGGCCTCCTCCTGGCATATTCCTCACCCTGCGCCGTGCTGATCGATGAAGCAATCCAGAAGATTTTCATGACCAAAGACATCACAATCACAGAAACAGGGCATTTGAGCAAGAATTTCGGGAATCTCCTTTGCGATCTGATAAGCCTGCCTGGCTTTCCCTTTAAAAAGGTGTGGATCGAGTGTTTTAGGCAGCCCGGTGTGAGGGTCAATTGATTTTTCTTTTAGAATTTTAAAAGCCTTTGGATCGTTCTCCTGCTTTAGATTTTTAGGATGATCCCCATGAGCCAAGGCTATGCTTGATGAAAGGATCAGAAAGACAAAAAGGGAGAGGGTTTTTTTAAACATCGTCGCTCCCATTATATTCTTCGTAACGGTTCAACATTTTGAAGAGGTAATTAGATGATCAGGTTATCAGGTCGGAATCGACTCGTACCGAGAAGTGGACACCAGGAGATAAGGATAACAGGTCCAGTCAAAAGTATTATTTATCTGAGATCCTGGTACCCTCGTATCCTGCGACCTGATATCCTGGTCACCTGATACCCTTATTTATTTTTTTATATCCTTGGGAGGCCGGCTTCGTCAAATACCCCTTCGAAGAGTGGGCCGCTGAGATATCGTTCTCCAGAATCGGGTAAGATCGTCACAATGGTCTTCCCATCAAACTCACCGCTCTTTGCCAATCTTAATGCCACCGCAATGGCCGCACCGCAACTGACACCCGAAAGGATTCCTTCATCCCGGGCAAGCCGTTTGGCATGTTCGATCGCTTCTTCACTGGCCACCCTCTCCACACGATCGACCATTGAAAGATCAAGAGTGTCAGGAATGAATCCCGCGCCGATGCCCTGAATCTTATGCGGACCCGGTTTCAAGTCCTGACCTGCAAGTCGTTGTGTGATCACCGGGCTTTCAGCCGGCTCAACGGCAACGCTGATGATCTTCTTCTTTTCCAACTTAATATATCTCGAAACTCCTGAAATCGTGCCTCCTGTCCCTACTCCTGAAACGAGCACATCGATTCCGCCACTGGTCTGCTCCCATATCTCCGGGCCGGTTGTCTTGAAATGAATTTCAGGATTGGCAGGGTTTTTAAACTGCTGGGGCATAAAGAATTTGGAATCGGACGCCGCTATACGTTCGGCTTCTTCGATGGCCCCCTTCATTCCCTTAGCACCAGGAGTCAGGATGATATTCGCACCCAGAATCGCAAGCACCTTCCGACGCTCCATCGACATGGTCTCAGGCATGGTGACATTCAGTTTATATCCGCGTGCAGCTGCGACATAAGCCAGGGCAATGCCCGTGTTCCCACTCGTGGGCTCGATGATCTCCATGCCAGGTTTGAGCAATCCCTGTTTTTCTGCTGCCCAGATCATACTGGAACCGATACGGCATTTGACTGAATAGGCAGGGTTTCGTCCTTCGACCTTGCCAAGAATCGTGGCCTTAAGTCCCTGGGTCATTCGATTAATTCGTACAAGAGGGGTGTTCCCGATTGAGAGTGAATTGTCATCAAAAAATTGTGCCATAAGAATCTCCTTTCAATTTAGAATAGACAAATTCTGGAATATTGGAATAATGGAATGTTGGAATGTTGGGTAAAGCAAAAACGAAAAAATAAAAGGCGGTAAAGGCTCTTTGGACTTCAGCCTTTCCCATTATTGCATTATTCCATTTTTCCA
>VGRY01000078.1 GCA_016875195.1 Deltaproteobacteria bacterium | reverse complement strand
TCTCAGCGGCAACCGCCAGGGGTTCAAGTTCGCTTTTCGGAACCGCTTTGATGCCTGGCGCCTTGCCTGCCACAAGGCCATCAAGGAAGTCAAACAAATCCCTGGTAAACCATGTTTCATGAGGGGTTACTCTCCAGAACCACTTAAACCCCCTCTTGCTCAAGTCAGGGGAGGTGGAATCCGGGTTGACAAAAGGGATGCCCGCCCGTTCCGCCTCCACAGAGGCTGTTTTCGTCACTGCGCTGTTATAAGCTCCCAAAAGACCAACGACTTTTTCATCTTCGATCAATCGCTTCGCCTGCTCTGCTCCCCAGGCCGGGTCTCCACGGGAATCCGAGAAGACAAGTTTAATCTTGGCTCCGCCCAGCCCTGGAATGCCTTCCCAATCTGCAATTGGAATTCCGATGCCGGGATACTTCTTATTCACGATATCCGCAGCCAGTTCTGCTCCATCCTTCAAGCTCTTCCCGATCGGAGCCAGAGGTCCAGAAAGGGGAAGAATGACGCCGATCTTTACCTCTTTTTGAGCAAAAGAGAGATTGGGTAAAAAGATTAAAAGTGACAAGATAACGGCAAAAGACAATATTCCTAATTTCTTAATCTTCATAAAAATTTCCCTCCTTTCAAAATATCTATCGTTTTTTTTAATCGAACCTTTCACCTCCTTCTTGCTTTCATCGTTTCCATTCTGAAAACGAAACTATTCTTACCCATAGACACTAAAAATGTCAATGTGAATTTTTGATTGCCTTCCTTCCTTTTTCGCTGTAAGATTAAACCCATGAAAACTGACCGCTTCTTAAAAAAGAAAGGCCTGATCGATTTAACCCGCAGGCTCATCCAGATCCCCTCGGAGAATCCTCCGGGAAACGAGAAGAAGGTAGCTCTTTTTTTAAAGTCTCTTCTCTCAAAGATGGGATTCCGCGTCAACATCCATCTCTCCCCGAAGGGAAGATTCAATGTCGTGGCTGAAAAAAGATGGGGAAAGGGTGGACGGAATCTCATCTTCAATGGCCATATCGATGTCGTCCCATCGGGTGATCCTGCTCAATGGAAATATCCTCCTTACGGAGGAAAGCTCTCCAACGGAAGGATCTATGGCCGCGGGGCATCGGATATGAAAGGAGGGATTTCCTCCTTTATCCATGCTGTCTCTATGATCGACCGCTCAAAATTTCTTCTCCATTGTGGAAGCCTTATTCTCAACCTTGTCTCCGATGAAGAATCCCACGGCCATCAGGGCATGGGTTTCCTCGCTAAAAAAGGAAAGATCAGGGGAGACGCTGTGATTGTTGGAGAGCCGACCAATCTCGATCTGGTCATTGCTCAGAAGGGAGCCTTCTGGTTCAGGGTCTCAACATTTGGGAGATCAGCCCATGGCTCAAAGCCTTCTCAGGGTATCAATGCCATTGAGAAGATGATGAAACTGATTGACTGCTTAAACTCTATCCCGTTTCTCAAAGAGCATCCCCTGCTTGGAAAACCGACGATCAATATTGGGAAGATCCAGGGCGGGATAAAGATCAACATCGTGCCGGATCGATGCGAGATCGAAGTGGACCGAAGACTATTGCCCAATGAGAATAAAGAGGAGATCTTAAGAGAAGTAAAAGAGGCCATCCAATCTCTCCAGGCACAGGATCCCATACTTAAATATCAGATTGAAGAGATCGATTATGCGGAACCTTCAGAGATTCATCCCGATGAGGAGATCGTCCGGATCGGTCTTGAAGCGGTGAAGGAGGTATTGGGAGAAAGGCCAAAGGTTAGAGGTTTTTCCGGATTCACTGATGCCCGTTTCTATATCAATCAATTTGATATTCCAACACTCATCTTCGGCCCTGGAGGAACAGACCAATCCCACACGACCGATGAATCCGTGGAAGTAGACGCCCTTGTGCAGGCAGCCCGAATCAATGCTGAGATGATCGTTCGATATTTACTGGGCCGTCAAAAATAGTATAGATTCTAATGAAATCCGAAGCACGAAATCCCCCGATTCTATCGGGGAAACAATATCGAATGACCGAAATTCAAAATTTCTAAACCAAGAGGGTTAAATACGTTTTGAAAATTTGGTCATTTGATATTTGAATTTGTTTCGGATTTCGATATTCGAATTTCAAATTTATATGTTTTAGGAGGACCATATGTCCATGAGACCTTTTCCAATGAATCTTAATTTTAAGACAGGAGACCTCACACCCAATGACCGGACCAACATCCGGAGATTGAGCGACATGAAGGGAATGTTTTGTGACACCGGAGCAGAGCAACGGATTCTTGAAAAGGAGAATCCTCTGATCTATTCTTTCAGCGAGAAAGTCTTGCCCGAAGAAAACGGCCATCTTCAACTGGCAACGACGACCATCCATCCCGGCAAGATCGGCGATGAGTACCACATGACTAAGGGACATTATCACAGGCGTCCTGACACTTCGGAGATGTATCTCGGTCTGGAAGGAGGAGGCTGTCTTCTCATGCAGACCGTGGAAGGGGATTTCGAATCCATCACCATCCGTCCCGGGACCGTTGCCTATATCCCGCCCTTCTGGGGACACCGGATGGTCAATACAGGAAAAACCCCTTTCATCTTTTTTGCTGTCTATCCAGGAGACGCAGGCCATAACTACGGCGACATAGAAAAAACTGGCTTTGTGAAGATTCTCGTTGAAAGGGACGGAAAACCGCTCCTACTCGACAACCCAAAATGGAAAAAAGGGTGAAACTTGATTGATCTAGGAGTTAAAATAAAAATCAACCTCTCTCCACCTTCTTCAACACCTCTTCCAAAATCGTGAGGGCGGTGTCGGCTTCGTTCTGGGTGATGATCAGGGGCGGCACGAGGCGAATCACATTTTCTCCGCACCCCAGGATGAGGAGTCCTTTTTCAAAGCAGGCTTGAATCACCCTGTTTCTTTCCTCGGTGGCTTTCTTTTTGGTCACACGGTCTTTAATCAATTCTATCCCGATCATCAGTCCTCTTCCTCTCACTTCACCGATGAGGTTGAATTGTTTCTGGAGATCCTTCAGCTTTTCAAAGATATAATCCCCCATCCTCACTGCATTGTTAATAAGACCCTCTTCTAAAAGTTCGATCGTGGTCAGGGCCGCCTGACAGCTGATCGGATTTCCACCAAAGGTGCTTGCATGAGATCCAGGAACCCAATCCATCACCTCGGTCTGAGAGACCGTGGCTCCCAGTGGCATTCCGGAAGCAATACCCTTTGCCAGGGCAATGATATCAGGCACCACGCCCCAATGTTCAATGGCCATCATCTTCCCTGTTCTTCCCATCCCTGTTTGAACCTCATCCGTGACAAAGAGAATTCCAAACTCCTTTGCCAGTTCATAAAGTCTTTGATGAAACTCCGGCGGAGGCACAATATATCCCCCTTCCCCCTGAATCGGTTCAACGAAGATCGCAGCCACTTCTTCCGGAGGAATGGACCGTTTGAAGAGATCCTCACGGATCCATTCCACACAGGCCACTTCGCATTTCGGATATTCCAAATGGAACGGACATCGATAGCAATAGGCATAAGGGATATGGGTGATCCCGGGGACAAGCGGAGAAAAACCTCTCTCATGAATCACCTTGCTTGCCGTTAAAGAAAGGGCGCCCATGGTGCGTCCATGAAAGGCTCCGAGAAAGGCAAGGACTCTGGGCCGTTTGGTGTGATACCGCGCCAGTTTCAGCGCAGCTTCAATAGCCTCTGCTCCGGAATTTCCAAAAAAGACTCTCTTCTCCTTTGGCCCCGGTGTGATTTCACCCAATTTCTGTGCAAGCGTCGATTGGGCATCATAATAGAAATCTGTCCCCGACATATGAATGAACTGTTCTGCCTGTCGATGGATCGCCTCTACCACTCTTGGATGGCAATGGCCTGTATTGCAGACGGCGATGCCAGAAGTGAAATCGAGGAAGCGATTCGAATCGACATCCTCCACAACTGCCCCTATGGCCCGCTTTACGACGAGGGGATAGACTCGCGTATAGGATTGAGAGACAAACCTCTGGTCCTTTTCTAGAACCTTTCTCGCCTCTGGTCCGGGAAGTTCGGTTACGATCGAAGGAATCATATCTTTCTTCATCTCTCCCTCCTTCGGGTTATGTCATTGTTAGCCGTTCGCCCTGAGGTCCTCAAAGGGTGAACGGTTCGCTCAATATTGAACCATGAAAGGACTGACTACACCGTCTCTTCTAAAGAGGAGTAAGGCCCTCCGTCAAGCGGAAGTGAATCCATCCGCACATCTTATTTTATGATAAAGGATTTTGAAAATTTAGAAAAGAAATTTTTTCGTATAGAAGGCGGCTTTTCCTAACTATTCGATAAAAGGTAGGCCAGATTATCGAGAATGGTGGTGAAAAAAACATCTTTCGCCACATATCCGTCAGGTACGATGATCTGGGTTGGAGCAAAGTTAAGAATCCCTCTCACCTCTGCTTCTACCAACAGGTCAGCGACACCCTGAGCCTCTTGGGGAGGGGTGGTGATAAGACCGATCTCGATCTTTCTTTCTTTTACCACCTCTTTGAGCCGATTGACATGAAGGACCTCGACGGGTTTGCCTACCTTTTCTGACACTCTTCCTATCACTTTCGGAGGATCAATATCAAATGCTGCTACAATCTTATAATTCTGCTTTAGGAAATCTTTATAGGAAAGCAAGGCAGAACCTAAATTCCCGATGCCAATGACCGCCATCTTCCATTCCTTGTTCGAGCCCAGAATCTTCTTAATATTGCTGAGCAGGTCTTTGACGTAGTACCCCACGCCTCGAATCCCAAACTCCCCGAAATAGGCCAGATCCTTTCTCACTTGAGCGGCATTGACCATGCACCGGTTGGCTAACTGGGCGGAAGAAACAACTTCCTCTTTTGCTTGCTCCATTTCTTCGAGACATCTGGAATATCTCGATAATCTTCTGATTGTTGCCTCGGGTATCTTCTGATATTTCAATTTTGTGACTCCTTTCACAAAATATGTGAAGAATTTATTAAATTCTAATTTTTTTGTCAAGTATTTCGTTAAAAAAAGCCCAATACATAGAGAAGTATAGGGCCTTTTTTATAACATATTAATATTAAACGACTTTTGATCTTTTACTTCTTCTTGCCTAATTGTTTAATCGCATCATCAAGGCGATGATTAGCAACCTCCAATAGCTCCTCCATATATTCAAGATTATGAACCCCTTTACCTTTCATGACCAGATTAAAATTTAGCTCTGCCTCTCCGAAAGGTTTTCGATACACAAAGGTATGACCACCACGGACTTCACTCCTTCTGATTTCTTCCCTTACTTTATCCATTTTCGGAGACAATTTCGTCAACCATCCATCGGCATTCTTCTTCCATTGAGCCAGCCTATCACCGTAACTCTGGTCATGACACTCGATGCATCGTTTCTTGATATCATCCAAGGAATCCTTCTTCTTGGCAGGAACGCCACGATGACAATCAATACATTCGACCACACCTAATTTGTTGCTTGGCTTCTCTTTAACGCCAATGCCTCCTTTTCCTTGAACCAACCTTTTCACCGAAACATGGCAGTCTTCACATTTGACCTTCTTTACCTGTTTTCCGTGATGGCAGTCCTTACAATTTTTAAAAAAGGTCTTCCCATGGTTCTCACGCGGTGAGTGGCAATCCATACATTTAAGATTCTTCTTGAGCACATGGGTGTCATGAGAAAATTTTGTATCGTTGAAAGGAACAGCCTGTTTCTCAATCCCGATATGACAGAGCGAGGTGCAGGTCATCTCTATCCTGAATTCTTTTGACTGATAACCTTTGTCGAGGGCAGACAATGCCTGTTCGGTCTTGCTGTTGGCAACATTGAGGAGCTTGAAGGCGTATTCGATATTGTGGGCTCCCCTCCCCAAGTGGACGAAATTATAATTATGGCGTGCCTCATTCAGAAAGTTCTCAGCCTTCCTAAATTCAGGAGACCTTGTCCGTTCCCTTTCCGTATCCTGGAGAATCTTCTGAACATTGGAGATACGCTGACTGGTTTCGGTTTTGGCTTTAGCGAGAAGGGTCTGCCACTTTTTCAGAGTTTCATCAAATCCCTCACCGTGGCAAGCGACACAGGACTCACCCATCGCTCTCTCAACATATTTCGTGGTGTAGATAGCGGCACGACTCTCTTCCCCTTTTCGATGGCAGGCGACACAATCGACATTTGTTGTAAACATCAGACTGGGAGAATCCGGAACACCAATGCCGCCCGTGCCGCGGTAAAAATCCCTCGGAGCCAGATGCATCTCCTTGCTGTGACATTTATCGCAGACCGTGGGAGAATGGACCATCGTCAGGATCGGCCCGATCTCGTGTCGAATCGGGGTATGGCAATCCGCACATTCGATCTTGCTGTCGGTGACATGTTTTTTATGCATGAATTGAGCGGTGTATTTGGTTGCAAGGATATCCGGTTCGTTATGGCACTGGACGCATTTCCCCTCCGGGACATGGCCATCCCCCTGAACCACGTTGACATGACATCTCTCGCATTCCACTCCTCTCGCAATATACTTCCGGTGGTTAAAGTTCCAGCCTTTGACCTTGATATCTCCCTTTGGCTCCACATGGCAGGAAACACAGCTTCCAACAGCGCATGAAATGCACTCTTCCTCTCCTTTCGGACCGGCCTGATAGTAGTGACAGATGAAGCAGTTGGTCTCATGGACGGTGAGATGGGCTCCCTGAACGAGCTGGGCATGGCAGGAGGTGCAGCGAAGCTTCATCCCCCTTCTCAGTTCACCCAAGTGCTGCCCGTGGGAAAAGGCCACGTTCTTGTAGACCATATCTCCCTGAAGATTCTCTATCTTATGGCACCCCTTCTGAAGACATGCCGCATCGCTGATCTCTGCATGGGGTTTTTTGGGCCTTTTGCCTGAGAGAAAGTAAGCCAGAGACACTTGCCCGTCAACCCACTTCCCCTTTAAATGGTTTATGATGCCGGGTTCGTAGTGGCATTGGGTGCAGGCCACATGGCTGTGACTGGAAGCCCTCCATGAATCCATATAGGCATTCATCTGATGACAGAGACCACAGAAAGTGGAGCTCTCGGTAAATCTCAAAAGGGCCAGAGAAAGAATAACGAATAAGATAATACAAACAACGAGGGAGGTTCGGATGGCCCGGTTGTGTTCCTGGGTCATCTTTTTAAAAATGATGTAAACATCATTCCAGAAGGTTTTAATTAAATCATAGGCTTCTTTAAAATCTTCCTTGCGATAGAAGATTTTAAACATCTCAAGAGAAAAAGGTATCTTCGGCTTTTTCATTGGAGTCCCCACCTCCCAGATGGGTTATTTTCTACCATGCTTTTCAGGAATTTTCAATATAACCTAAAATATTTTTCAAAAGATGGTTTCGATATTGATTTTAATAGTCAGGTTCTATAAAATAGCGTTGTATTAGTCCCATCCTCGTCTATTCCGACATCATTATTGTAGGAAGGAGAGTCTATGTCCAAATTAATCATTGGTCTGCTCATCATTGCCGTGCTGGTCCTACTATTTCTCATGTTCTGGATATTTGTATTGAGCGGCGCTCTTCTCATCTTTGGGAGAAAAGGGGAGAAAAAAAAGAACCTCTTGCCCAGAGAGCAGGGAACGGCTTAAATGGGCGGTGATCCTTACATCGGGAGGAAATGGCTACAGCTTTTGGTCTCATGCCTTTCTCTCTTCCTCTGGGCTGGGTCCATGGAACCTTCCTTATCCATAGCTGCAGAGGATCCTCTGGACCGACGAGAGGAAAAGATAAGGGTCTTTCGAGAAAAAAGGGATCTTTTCTTCAAGGAAGATTCGAACTCACCGTTAAAAGAGAGCGCCAGGAAAAAATTTAAAGGCCTCCTCTATTATCCGATCGACCTCAAATATGCGGTAACCGGTGTGATCGAAAAATCTCCCACAGATCCAAAGCCCCTCTATGCGAACCTACCAACGAATAAAGAGAGAGACAAGAAATATGTCAAATATGGCCGTTTCAAGTTTAAACTAGAAGGCAAGGAATATCTCCTTCAGATCTATCGGCCGCTAGGAGGGGGAGATTTCTTTCTACCCTTCAAAGATAAGACTTCGGGAAGTGAAACCTATCCCGAAGGCCGATATCTCTATATTGAGCCCATGCTAGGAGGAAAGGTGTTGATCGACTTCAATCGTGCAAGTAATCCTTTCTGCGAATATAGTGAAAAATTTACCTGTTCCTTTGCCCCAAAGGAGAACTGGCTCGACATTGAGATCCGAGTTGGAGAGAAAAGGTATCGATAAAAAATAAATTCCAAATCCCAAGTACCAATAACCAAAATTTTATCTGTTTGGATCATTGGATATTGGAATTTATTTGGAGCTTGGAATTTGGTTATTGGAATTTGATTAAAGATGAGATTTGAATTGAAATATCGAAGAATCCTTTTGCTCATAACGATCGGGTTCATCGTGATCCCATTCTATGCCTGGGGAGCGCCCAAAACTCAATTCAGCATCATCTATACCAACGATGTGATGGGTGAGGTTGAGCCCTGTGGGTGATTCCGAAGCCCTCTTGGCGGTGTTGCCAAGAAATCGACATTGGTCTTCCAGATTAAAAAAGAAGGTAAAAAACTACTCCTGCTTGATACGGGAAACCTCCTTTTTCGAAAACCACTTCAAACAGAAACCAAACGCAAGGACGCCCTCCTCCGTGTGGACTTACTCATCCAATCCTATAACGAGATAGGGTATGATGTCGTCAATGTTGGAGAAAAGGATTTGATGTTGGGTCCCAGATTTCTCTCCGAGACAACGCAAAAAGCTAGGTTTCTTTTCATCTCAGCAAACCTGATCGATAAAAAAACTCAAAAAGGGATATTTGCCCCCCATGTGATCAAGGAGATTGCCGGGATAAAAATTGCAATTCTTGGCTTTCTCGATGATCAGTTCAATGCCACCCTTCAGGAGATAGACCCGAACCTGACCATTCTCGATCCCATCACCACATCAAAGGAGCTGACGAAAAGGTTGAGGGAAACCTCCGATCTGATCATTGTCCTATCCCAATTAGGCGAGTCAAAAGACAGGAAAATGGCTCGTGAAAATCCCCAGATTGACCTGATACTTGGAGGAGGTGGAGATGCCCTGAGGGCGGTCATGGAAAGGATTAATGAAGTTCCAATCTACCGGCTTGAACCAAGAGGAGGGTATCTGGGCCGCGTGGACTATTCACTCAATGATACCAGAAAACCCATTAAATTTCTCATTTCCAGCGAACGGGAGGAACTCGAGAAGAGACTGGAAAGGATGATGATACGATCCAAACAGATTAAGGCAGAGATCACAAAATCCGGGAAACCGGAAGAGATGAAGCTCAAGGAGTTAAAATTTTTGGAATCAAAACAGAAGGAACTGGAGAAGAACCTCCTCGTCTTTGAGAATAAGAACTATTACAAACATACAGCCATCCCGGTGCAGCTCTCCGTGGAAGATGATCCGAAGATCATGAAGGGTGTGGAGTATTATCGTGCGGAATCAGCAAAACTCTACAAACCGAAAGTGGCCAGCCCTTTGGAAAAAGAACTTTCCGAAAAAGAGATGCTCGCCCGGATTCCCAAGGATAGCCTCTATGTAGGAGCCATCACCTGTAAAAAATGCCATGAAGTGAATTACCGCAACTGGCTCAAGACCAAACATGCAAAGGCTTCCCAGACGATTGTGGCCTCGCCTAAATATGCCCAGGAGGAATGTTTAATCTGCCACTCCACCGGTTATGGAAAGATAGGGGAATATGCCACGGTGGATGACATCCCACTCTTCCTCAAAGGAGTCCAGTGCGAGTCATGCCATGGACCAGGCAGGGGTCATCCTGGGAAGGGAAGGATCGAGAGAAGAGTGACATTAGGAGTCTGCAGAAATTGCCACACCAAAGACCAGAGTCCTACCTTTAACTATGCGGCCTACCTCGAAAAGATCGGTTGTAAAATCACGAAGTAACGAATTTCACGAATGAAACCAAATTTATCGAATGAAAGATTCGTTCTATTCGTTGTCATTCGTGTTATTCGTGTTTCTTACCCCAAAAATTCCCAGGCAATCAGAAAGATACAGAAGAGCCCGATGGCTAACATGGCAAACCCCATCACATTTGAGAAGAGGTCTGTCCATGCGCTCGGATATTTTTCCCGGTAGGTCTCCAGCCTTTTCTGCGCCAACAGTCTCTTATGCTGTTCCGGCCTCTCTTCAACCAGTTCGTACTTAGGTAATCTTCCTGTAAAGATCACCGGATCAAACGGGAACTTCGACGGTCGAAAATGGGTATTAAAAAAATGAACCGTAAAGATGAAGCCCGAAGCCAGCAGCGCCTCATCCGAATGGATGATGTGCGCAATATTGAGTATCCACCCAGGCAGGAAGATGCAGAATGCTTCGGGGAACCAGAGCATCAAACCGGATAGCCCGATGGCAAACATCCCCCAGAAAACCGCCAAAAAGTCAAACTTTTCCCAGTAGGTCCATCGGTCGAACTGGGGTTTGGGGCCCTTATTCAAGAACCAGCGAATCATTCCCACAATATCTTCTATATCCTTCCAGCGCGGGCAGAGGGAGTCCGGGCCAAAAAGCTTCTGGAATGGATTTGGATTCCCGGGCAGTTTTTTATAAAAGAGGAAGTAGAAAATATAGGCCAGCGCCGCTCCGAAATAGAGAAAGGTAATACCCGCAGCAATTCGGTGGACCAACCCTGCCATTTCGGCTCCGCCTAAAAAGGACATCAGACCCTTAGCCCATGGGGCATGTGAGAATTTCAGCGGGAGTCCTGTCAGGACAAGGGCGATAAAGGTAACCATCATTGTAAAGTGAAGAATGATGTCAAACAGGCTGAAGCGGCGATACATGTGGCCGGCTTCATCGGGTTTGACATGTTGAGGGAAGAAGATCCCCTGGGCTCTCAGCTCCCGTTTTTCCCAGAAATCCCTTCTCCACCAGAGGACCGTATGGAGCCAGAACATGCTAAACACCGAAACCAGGAGTGCGGTCATGATGACAAACGTCCAATAAAAAATCGGGTCACGCTTCGGATCGTTATGCGTGGCATGGGCGACCCACATGACGAAATTTGTATTGCCACGGGGATGGCACTTTCCGCAGGTCTCAACCAGACGTGCATCTGAAATGAGCGATTTCGGGTCACTGGGTGGAAGGATGCTATGATACCCATGGCAATCTGCACAACCCGCAACCAGGGAAGGGTAGCCTAACTTTTCAACCTTTCCATGATAGCTTTCAAAATAGGTCTGTGTGGCAACCACAAACACTTTGTTCCGTTCCATCATCTCCTTGTCATCATGGCACTTGAGACAGACTGCGGTATGAAATTCCTTCCGGAACTGAACTACCTTGGGCTCATCACCCTTCAAGAGGGGAACTTTATGGAGACCATGGCAATCGCTGCAATCAGGGGAATCAGGGTTTCCAGCGAGAACGGATTTGCCATGGCTGCTTTCCAGGAAGCCGTCATCAGCATGGCAGGTCGTGCATTTCTCAATGACTCTCTTTTTCTCCCCCTTCCATGGGGTCATATCGTGAATATCTTTATGGCAGTCTTTGCATTGAATGTCATTGATGAAGTGGGCGCTTGCGTAATGTTCAGCCCCCTCCTTTTTATGACAGCGATGGCAGGTCACGGGCTCTGCGTGAATTCTGGCGCCCTTTGTCTTAGTATGGGTTTTCACATCTGTAATGTCCCAGTGGCAGCTATTACAGGAGTTGGCTCCATGGACGGACTGGGCAAATTTTCTTTCATTGATCTTATTGCTGTGACAACCGAGACAATCGGAATTATCAATGCATTCGTAACAGTATTCCCTGCCCCGGATCACGAACTTCTCCCCTTTTTTCGCAGAATCCGGAGGCTTGGCCACAGCAGTGGGCTTGGCTGGTTCTTTTTTCTCCGGAGTGGGTGTGGCTGCCCACATCAGACTTAGGCTCAAAAAAAGTGCCGTACAAAAGGCGAGAAGAAGAATAATGATTGGTTTTCTAAATTTGGCTTTCATACTCCCCCCATCCCAAAATAATACGAAGATTGGTTCAAATGATAAGTGTTTATTTATTTTTTTTGAATTTACGAGAGGGCAAAATGTGATTTTTTTAACATAACAACACATTGAAGTCAATTTTTTTTTAGGCAGTTTTGGGTTTTGGTTTAGGGCTTGACAATTTTGGGGAAGATATTATCTATTTATGCAGAGGTGCCCCATATGCCTACTTACGCCTATCGTCCCGTTGATCCAAGAAAGAGCTGCGATCATTGCCGTCAAGGTTTCGAGACGATTCAGAGGATGAGCGAGCCACCCCTCACCCAATGTCCTAAATGTGAAAATTCAGTCTCCCGGATATTATTTCCTCCGGCAGTGGTGATCAAAGGAAGCCCGATAGGTGAAACAGACCGTAAGATCAAGGATTACGAAAGAGAAGGAAAGTGGAGTCATGCAGCTGAACTTGCGGACAAGGAAGCTGAAAAAACAAAGAGGGAAGATCTCAGGGTTCGAGCATTAGAAGACTACAAGAAAGCAGGATACAATTTCGATAAATACGACAAGAAAGATGATGCTTAATCCCCTTGGAAGCCCCTATCCTTTCCTTTCGATTTTCTGAGCCAATATTTCACCAGGTTGCTTGATGCAGTGGCCTCCATTTATGAATTGGGTATACATATATTATTTGTTATAACAAAATAAATATTGACTTACTTTTTTAGATATGGTATCTATTATCGATATGTATGGCATAGGAATAGGGAGGCACTATGGATAAGGCAGTGGTCACCGTAAAAGGACAGATTGTTATTCCATCACGGTTTCGGCGTAAGTTTGGTATTAAAAAGGGGACTCAAGTTTCCCTTTTCGAGAGAGATGGTGAGATCGTCATTAAACCAATCACGGATGAATATATTCGAAGCATGGCAGGAATAACCGGAACAAAGGGAAAACTGCTTAAGGCCCTGAGGGAAGAGAAGGCAAAGGAGCGTGCATTATGAGACCAGCTCTCAGAGTGTTAGACTCCTATAGTCTGATCGCATACCTTGAGAATGAAGATGGGGCTGACAGAATGATTGAACTCTTCCGGGTGGCGAGAGACTCGGGGAAAACCCTTCTTCTTTCGGTCGTGAACTGGGGGGAAGTCTATTATATCACGCTTAGAGAAGTGGGCCGGGAGCGTGCTGATGCAGTAACGCAACTCATCTCAACCCTCCCAATCCAAATCATCATGGTTGATTTAGAATTGACCAAACAGGCAGCTGAATTAAAAGCAGTTAAAAAAATGTCTTATGGCGATTGTTTCGCGGCAGCCCTGGCCAAGCTTCGCAAGGCCGAACTGGTCACCGGGGATGCAGAGTTTAAGCAGGTTGAAGGGGAAGTAAAAATTCATTGGATCACCTAAAAACGACATTCTTGACGTCTCCTCTTTCAATCCATTAGAGATTAAAAGTTTTCTTTTCGAAGGCACACGATGTTTGGCAAACTTCTTTTCATCTTCATCTTCATTCCGCTGGTCGAATTGATGCTTCTCGTTGAGATCGGGAAGGCTATTGGAACCCTTGAGGTGATCATGCTCACGATTGTCACCGGCGTTGCGGGTGCGGCGTTGGCAAAATGGCAGGGCCTCTCCGTTCTTAGAAAGATGCAACAGGAGATGGCAGAGGGAAGAATGCCGGCCTCCAACCTGATGGATGGTGTGATGATTCTCGCCGGAGGAATCCTCCTTCTCACCCCAGGTGTCCTGACCGATCTATGCGGATTGTTCCTCCTCCTTCCATGGACCCGGGTTCTGATGAAAAAACTTCTCATCAAATGGATGTCTGATAAGATCCAGAGAGGCCAGGTTCACATCCACATCAACCATCACTTATGATTACTCTCAACCATGTTCAGAAACAGTTCGGGGGCAGGGTTCTTTTCAAGGACTGCTCTCTTCAGATCGGAGCGAGAGACCGCATTGGCCTGATCGGTCCCAATGGCTCTGGAAAAACGACCCTCTTCAGAATGATCCTCGGAGAGGAATCCTTTGAAAGTGGAGAGATTCTCATCGCCAAGGGGGTCAAGATGGGCTACCTTCCCCAGGAGGTGATCTCTTTCAGAGGAGATACGGTCCTGGGAGAAGTCTTAAAAAGCGTATCCACAATTACCTCCCTTCAGGATAAGATGAAGATTCTTGAGGAGGAACTGGCTTCGATTGACGATCCCAAAGCTCAGGAGAAACTGGCAAAGGAGTATGGGAAACTTCATGAGCACTATACCCTCCTCGGAGGATATGGCCTGGAGGCCGAGGCCAAACAGATCCTCAATGGATTGGGCTTCAAGGAGAGGGATTTCAACCGGCTGACGGATGAGTTAAGTGGGGGCTGGTTGATGCGAATCGCCCTGTCGAAAATCCTTCTCCAGTCTCCTGACCTTCTTCTCCTCGATGAACCGACCAATCACCTCGACCTCGAATCTCTCATCTGGCTTGAGAATTTTCTGGTCAACTACCCGGGCGCCATGGTCATCGTTTCCCACGATCGGGTCTTTCTCAATCATCTCATCGATCGAATTGCCGAGATCGAAGGCGAAAAGATCGACCTCTATCATGGCGATTACGACCACTATCTCGTTGAGAAAGA
>VGRY01000077.1 GCA_016875195.1 Deltaproteobacteria bacterium | reverse complement strand
ATACCTCTCAGTATCTATTGGAACTCATTAAGAAAGGGAAGCTGCAATTTACCAAAGAATACCCGAAGAAAGTGACCTATCATGATCCCTGTTACCTGGGGAGACACAATGGCATCTATGACGAACCGAGGGAGGTTCTAAAGAAGATCCCTGGGTTGGAACTGGTGGAGATGGACGAGTCCCGGGAAGAGAGTCTTTGTTGTGGGATGGGAGGAGGCCGGATCTGGATGGAGACGGCGAAAGATGAAAGATTCTCTGACATCCGGTTGCAGCAGGCGATTGGAGTGGGGGCGGAGGTGTTGGTGACAACCTGTCCGTACTGTATCAGTCAATTTGAGGATAGCCGGTTGACGTTGAAAGACAGTGAAGCCTTACAGATCAAAGACCTCACTGAAGTGATACAGGAGGTCATATAGGGGAGCAGTATTAAAATTCCAATATCCAAATCCCAAATTCCAAATAAATTCCAATGACCAAATTCCGAAACAAACCTGTTTGGGTCATTGGAGTTTGGAAATTATTTGTGATTTGGTGCTTGGGATTTGGTGTTTCTACTGCGAAATCAAATTGATGCTGTCATGTTGTGGACAACTTTTTCATAAGGGATTAATGAGGTGACAGGAAGTGGAAAAAGAACAATTTGAACAACTTTGTAAAAACCTCTCGGGAGGAAGTTTTGGCGATGTGATGATTGTCGGCGGAGGGATCAGTGGTGTTCAGGCCTCTCTCGACCTTGGGAATGCGGGCTTTAAAGTTTATCTGGTTGACAAAAGCCCCTCCATTGGCGGTAAGATGGCCCAGCTGGACAAGACCTTCCCCACCAATGAGTGCTCCATCTGAATACTCTCGCCCAAACTGGTCGAGGTCGGCCGGCATCCCAACATCGAGGTTCTGAGCTATACTGAAGTTGACCGTGTAGAAGGAGAAAAGGGAGACTTCAGGGTAACCCTGGTCAAAAAACCCAGGTATGTGATAGAGAGCAAATGCACGGGCTGTACGACCTGTGTGGAATACTGCCCTGTCAAATACCCCGATCAATTTAATCAGGAGATATCGAAGAATAAAGCCGTCCATATCTACTTTGCGCAAGCCATACCCCTGATCACCTATATTGACGACACCTGCCTCTATCTAAAAGAAAAGAAATGCCGCATCTGCACAGCGGTCTGCGAGAAAGACGCCATCGATTTTACTCAAACGCCTGAGAAGAAAGAAATAAAGGTAGGAGCCATCATCCTCGCTCCGGGTTTTGAGCCATTTGATCCAAAGTTGAGGAACGAGTATGGCTATGGAAAGATGGCGAATGTAATGACCAGTATGGACTATGAGAGGCTGTTAAGCTCCACAGGGCCCTACGAAGGTGAGATCAGGCGCACATCCGATTTGAAGCATCCTCATAAAGTAGCCTGGATTCAATGCGTCGGCTCAAGACAAGTGAATCCTCCGGGTGGCAGCAGCTATTGTTCAGCCGTCTGCTGCACCTATACCCAGAAGCAGGTCATCTTAACAAAAGATCACGATGCAGAGGCAGAGTGCACGATCTTCCATAACGATATCCGTTCCTATGGCAAGGATTTTGAACGATTCTACCAGAGGACTGAGAAACTTCCCGGCATTCGATTTATAAGAAGCTATACATCCGTGGTGAAAGAGGACCCAAAAACCAAGAATGTCACCGTACGGTATTCCACTCCTGAAGATGGAGTAAAAGAGGAAGAATTCGATATGGTGGTTTTGTCCGTTGGGTTGAATCCTCCTGCCAATGCAAATGAACTGGCAAACCAATTTGGCATTGAGCTTAATCCTCATGGATTCTGCAAAACGAATTCTTCTAATCCGATGGAGACCACTCGCCCGGGCATCTTTGTAAGCGGTGGTTTCCACGGGCCCATCGATATTCCCGAGTCGGTGTTTACCGCAAATGGTGCAAGTTCCCAGTGCGGCCAACTCCTTGATTACCGGCGTGGGAAACTGACCACAGAGAGGGTCTATCCTCCTGAAAGGGATGTCTCGCAAGAAGAGCCGAAAGTCGGCGTATTTGTGTGCCACTGTGGAGCAAATATTGGAAGAGTCGTCGATGTTCCTTCTGCAGTCGAATACAGTTTAAGTTTACCTCATGTGGTTCATGCTCAAGAACAGCTCTTCTCCTGTTCTACGGAGTCAACCAATCAAATCATGAACGTAATCCGGGAAAAAGGGCTCAACCGAGTGGTCGTTGCCGCCTGTACTCCAAAAACCCATGAGCCTACCTTCCGCTACTCGCTTCGAGAAGGAGGGATCAATCAATATTTCTTCGACATGGCCAATATCCGGGAACATTGCTCTTGGGTACACTCTAAAGAAAAAGAAGAAGCCACCAAGAAGTCAAAAGATATCATCCGGATGTCATTAGCGCGGGCTTGCCTTCTGGAACCGTTACAGGATTTTGATCTGCCTGTGAACAAGGCGGCGCTCGTGGTGGGTGGCGGGATCGCTGGCATGACGTGTGCCCTCTCCATCGCTAACCAGGGACATCAGGTTCACCTGGTGGAAAAAGATACCGTCCTGGGAGGATTGGCGCTAAAGATTCATCACACCCTGGAAGGAATGGATGTTCAGGCCTATCTGCGCGATCTGATCAATAAAGTGTATCAACATCCCCAGATCCATCTCTATATGAATGCGACCATCACCGAGGCTACGGGTTATGTTGGGAATTTTGTAACCAAAGTGAAGTCTGAAAAGGGGATGACAGAGATCAAGCATGGCGCAGCGGTCATCGCCATAGGGGCTGAGGTATATAAACCTGCGGAATATCTTTATGGAGAAGATGACAGGGTCATGACCAACCTTGAGTTGGAGGAGAGACTTGCCAAGGGAGATGAAAAGATCGTTAACGCACAGAGCCTTGTCATGATTCAATGCGTCGGCTGTAGAAATGAAGACAGAAATTACTGCAGCCGGATATGTTGCAGTGAGTCTATTAAGAATGCATTGAAACTGAAAGAGATCAATCCCAAGATGGATATCTATATTCTCTTTCGCGATATCAGAACCTATGGGTATGCTGAGGATCATTACAGGGAAGCAGCGGATAATGAGGTGAAGTTTATCCGCTATGAACCGCAGGACAAACCCCAAGTCGAACCCGGCGAATCAGAGGAAGGGCGGTCTGTTCTAAAGGTCACGGCAACGGATTATGTTTTAGGAAACAAGCTCGAGATCGATGCCGATATCGTCTCTCTCGCTGCTGCCACGATTCCACCTGCAGGAAGCAAGGAAATATCCAAACATTTCAAGGTCGCCCTGGGAGCGGATGGCTTCTTCCAGGAAGCCCATGTCAAATTGAGACCGGTGGAATTTGGTACGGACGGGGTCTACCTTTGCGGAATCGCCCACTATCCCAAGTTTATCTCCGAAGCAATCAGTCAGGCTTATGGAGCAGCAGGCCGGGCCTTAACGCTTCTCTCCCATGATACGGTCATCGCCTCAGGCTCTATTTGCGAGGTAAATGAGAAGAGATGTTTTGGATGCGGGGCATGTGTTGAGGCATGTACCTATGGGGCCATCGAGCTTTATGAAACAAAGCAAGGGAAAAAGGCAAAGATGAACCCTATTCTCTGCAAGGGAGATGGTCTCTGTAATGCAAAATGTCCGGCGGCGGCGATTCAATTGAAACATTATGAAGATGAGCAACTGATCGCTCAGATCAATGCAGCCGTGAAAGACGTCTAGAAGTCTAACCCCCCTCTATTCCCCCCTTAACTTAAGGGGGGATGAAGGGGGGTTATGGTTACGAAATATTTTCTAATTAAGGAGAACGAATGAGCGCAGCGATTAAGTTTAAACCCAGGATCATGGGCTTCGTATGCAATTGGTGAGGCTACGGGGCTGCTGACCTGGCTGGAGTTTCCAGACTGCAATATTCAAATGAAATAAGACTGGTCCGTGTCATGTGTACCGGTAGGGTGGACCTTGGGTTCATCTTTCGGTCTTTCTCCAACGGAATGGATGGGGTCTATATCGCTGGCTGCCGCCTTGATGAATGTAAATATATTACTCAGGGGAACTACCATGCGCTGAACATGGTGCTCTTAGGCAAAAAAATAATGGAGCATATCGGGCTCAACCCAGATAGGTTGAGAGTCGAGTTTATGTCTTCTGCTGAAGGAAGCCGTTTTGCAGAGACGGTAAACGACTTTATTAAAAAGGTCAGTGCGATCGGACCCTTTGGAAAGAGCGAAGGATTAGACGAAAATGGATTAAAGTCCAAACTTAATGAGATTGAGAGATTGATCCCTTATATTAAAATAGTGACGAGGGAGAAGTTATCATCACGCCTTAAAGATCCAGAGACATGGAATCAACTATTCACCAAAGAAGAAATTGACAAGCTATTCAGCGAAATCATCTCGTACTATATCGACCCGGAAAAATGCCAGGCCTGTATGACTTGCGCCAAGAGATGCCCGGTCGAGGCGATCATCAGCGCCAAGAACCAGGTCCACGTCATTGAACAGGAAAAATGCATTAAGTGCGGAACCTGCCTTGAAGTCTGCCCAACGAAATTTAGTGCGGTAACGAAGATTTCAGGCGGCCCTGTTCCGGCCCCTCTTCCCGAAGACAAAAGGACCATCGTCAGAAAGAAGAAGGAGTAGAAAAATAAAAAAGTATATCAGGGCACCAGGAGATCAGAGTGCAGGGGATCAGAATATCAGGGAATCAGGAATAAAAACCTTTGGCTTGATATTCTGATATCCTGATATCCACCTCCTGATAACCTGATACTCTGATACCCTTTTTAAAAAGATAAACCGCTACAAAAATTAAATTTATCCTGGGGCGATTGTCCCAAGGATATATTCATGGGAGGTCACTGTGTCGCCGGTTAGCGCAACCTATTGGGGCATGCCGGGCTTTTTCATTTTCTGGGTTTTGTTTGCCATCGCTTTCGGCTTATTTGTAAAAAGGTTTTATCTTCTCTATCGCCTCATGTGTCTGGGGAAGCAGGAGAACCGCTTCGACAGAATAGGCGAGAGAATCAAAGCGATGCTGGTCGAGGTGGTCCCTCAGTGGTGCACCCTCAAAACCCTTACTCGAAATGATCTGGCTGGACTCGCCCATGCATTCTTATTCTGGAGCTTCAGCCTCTTCTTCATCAGCTACATCATCTTTATCGGTTTGGCCGGAGGTTTTGGACTTTCTTCGGTCATCGAGCGCACTCCTTTTGAGACCGTATACTTTTCCATTCTCGATATTGCCGCACTACTGGTCACTCTGGTTCTCATCGCGGCTGCTATTCGGCGATATATTATTCGACCGCCGAGGCTACAACCAACGGCTGAAGCCGCCATCATTTTGATGATGGTTTTTTCACTGATGGCGCTCCATGTTTTGGGCGTAGGCTTTGACCATGCTGCTCGCGGAGTTCATACCTCCTGGCCTCCTCTGGGGGCTGCTCTGGCAGGTTGGCTCAGCAAAAGCGGCCTCTCACAAGCCACACTGGAGACAGGCTATCGGGTTGTGTGGTGGCTCCACTATCTTGTCATCCTCAGCTTTATGGTCTATATTCCACGTTCCAAGCATCTGCACATTCTTGCCTCGATCGCTAATGCCTTCTTCAAACCACTTGGACCTAAAGTGGTGCTTGAGCCCATTCCTCTCGAAGCCCTCGAATCTCCTGAGGGATCGGCGTCCTTTGGCGTGTCGAAGATCCAGGATTTTACCTGGAAGGACTTGCTTGATCTCTATGCCTGTGCCGAGTGTGGTCGGTGCCATATCAATTGTCCTGCCCAGTTGACTGGCAAGACCCTCTCGCCCAGAGAGGTTATTCATCACTTGAAAGAGCATTTGCTGGAAACGGGTCCATCATTGCTTCCCACTAAGGCGGAACCATCTTCGGGAAATCAGACTGAAGCCTCGGCTGAGACTCCGGCTAAAACGATGATCGGTGATGTGGTCACCGAGGGGGAAATCTGGGCCTGCACCACCTGCGGGGCCTGCCAGGAAGTGTGTCCGGTCAATATAGAACATATACGCAAGATCATCGAACTCAGGCGAAATCTGGTTTTGTCGCAAAGTAAGATGCCGGAAAGCGCCCAACTGATGCTCAGAAACATGCAGCAGAGAGGACACCCATGGGCTGGAGTTCAGTCCATGAGGTTGAGGGGCGACTGGACAAGTGACCTGGACATCAAAGTGTTGGCTGATAGTGATAGCGTCAATACCCTATTCTGGGTGGGTTGCACCGGAGCTCTGGTTGAACGAAATGTCAACGCAACTCTTGCTATGACAAGAGTGTTGAAAGCAGCGGGAGTTGATTTTGGAGTATTGGGGGAGGCCGAGACCTGCTGCGGTGACCCGGCACGAAGAGCTGGCTATGAGTTCCAGTTCCAGATGATGGCAGAGCAGAATATTGAAATGTTCAAAAGCTTCAACATTAAAGAGATCATCACCACCTGTCCCCACTGCTATAATACCATTAAGCATGAATACCCAAAGTACGGCGGCGATTTTAAGGTGATTCACTATACGGAGCTTATCGCTGATCTCATCAACCAGGGCAAATTGAAGCTGACTAACCAACTCAATTCCAAACTCACCTATCATGATCCCTGTTATTTAGGCCGTTATAATAGCGTCTATAAGGAGCCACGCCAGATATTGCAGTCTATCCCCAGGGCAAAGTTTGAGGAGATGGAACGCTCGAAAGACACAGGTTTCTGCTGTGGCGGCGGCGGCGGATTGATGTGGATCGAAGAACAGCCCGGCACCACAAAGGTCAGTCACCTGCGTATTGAAGATGTGATCAAGACAGGGGTTGATACGGTAGTAGCCGCTTGTCCCTATTGTCTGCAGATGTTTGAAGATGCCATCGACCATAAAGGCATGAAGGAATCATTGAAGGCAAAAGATCTCGTTGAAATAGTCGAAGAAGCAATGAAATAGCCCCTTATACCAAGCGGGGCTAAATCCGAAGCACGAAATCCGAAATTCGAAACAATCTCAAATGATCAAATTTTAAATGTTACAAAAAGAAGAGTTTAGAGATTTTGGATTTTGAAAATTCGAATTTGTTTCGGATTTCGATATTCGAATTTCGAATTTGCTCAAGGTTAGGAGGAAATTCTTATGAACACCATAGTTTGTGTGAAACAAGTTCTTGATCCCGAAATACCACCAGCCAAATTCAAAATTGACCCGGAGACAAAGCAGGTGATTCCTCCCCCAGGAGTACCGCCTGTGATCAGTGTCTATGATGAGCGAGCTCTTGAGGCAGCATGCCGGCTCAAAGATAAGCACAAGGGAAAAATAACCGTGATCAGCATGGGCACGGCCAAAGCCGCTGATGTGGTCAAGCACGCCTTATCCATGGGGGCGGATGATGGATTTGTTCTCCAGGATCCTGCCTTCGAAAACCTCGATAGCTTTGGAACGGCTTATGTCTTAAGTAAAGCGATCCAGAAAATTGGTGGGTATGACCTGGTTTTGTGTGGCAGGCAAGCCGCTGACTGGGGCGCTGGTCAGGTGGGGTCTATTCTGGCAGAAATACTTGGCCTCCCAGTTGTCACCCTCGCCTGTGATATTCAGGCAGTGGAAAAGAAGTTTAGGATAAAGAGGATGGTAAAGGATGGTTTTGAAGTGTTGGAAGCCCCTATGCCAAGTCTGGTGACCGTCAGCAGTGAGATCGGGCTTCCTCGACTTCCCGGTGGAATGGGCCTGATGCTCGCGCGCAAGAAAGTAGTTCCAATTTGGAAAGCACAGGATATTGGGGCTGATGTCTCGCAGTTGGACAAGGCAAAAGCCCATACCGAGGTCACCGGCCTCTCTGTGCCAACCCGAAAAACCGAGTGCGAGATGATTACCGGAGGTACTCCTGCTGAAGCCGGTGTTTACCTCGCTGAGAAGATCGCTAAACTTATATAATTTTAGAGAAGTAGATAAAGCAAGCGGTTATCGTTGTGGAAGCTCGTATCGATGCTCGACCGTCGAAATTGGAGGATCGAGTCCATTCTTGTCGAAATTCCAGCATCGAGTTTCCTGCTTCGATACCAGCATCGTCACCGTTAAACGATATTAATCTCATACGAAATGGAACAGGAGGGTACCATGGATACTCATAAAGGTGTTTTGGTTTGTGGGGAGATCGCTGACGGGAAATTAGCCCCAATCACGATAGAGCTCCTCGGAATAGGAAGAAAACTCGCCAGTGAACTTGGCGAAGACTTAAGCGTCCTGTTAATGGGTAGCAAATCAGGTGGCCTGGGACATGAAGCCATTGCCTACGGGGCTGACAAAGTCTATGTGGCTGAAGATGGTCTCCTGGATCAGTATAACTCCGATGCCTACACTCAGGTCGCGGCTGACCTTTGTCGGAAAGCGCTTCCCTCTATTATGCTTCTTGGCCATACGGATGTTGGCTGTGATTTAGCTCCGCGGCTCAATGGCCGATTAGGGGGCGGGCTCTCTATGGATTGTCTGGCATTATCCATTGACCCTGCAACCAAATTTTTGGCCTCGACCAGACCTGTCTTTGGTGGTAATGCCCAGGCGACAATGGTATCCAAGTCTGTCAGGCCTCAGATGGCCACTCTAAGACTGAAAACCGTGCCACCTGCAGAGCGCAATGATTCCCGACAAGGGCAGGTCATTCCTGTAGAAGGCAAGGTCGACCCTTCAGCTTTAAAAATCAAGGTTGTCGAACGGATCAAAGAAGAGGTGGAAGGTGTAAAGCTCGAAGATGCTGAGGTCGTCGTCAGTGGCGGTCGTGGCATAGGCAGTGCGAAAAACTGGGAGATGGTTCAGGAACTTGCTCGAGTACTGGGTGGTGCTGTGGGTGCTACAAGGCCTGCCTGTGACGAAGGTTGGGCATCGGTGTCGCTTCAGGTGGGTCAGAGCGGAAAAGTGGTCAGTCCTAAAGTTTACATCGCTGTCGCTCTCTCCGGCGCCATGTCACATATCACCGGCCATCTAGGATCAAAATATATTGTGGCCATCAACAAGGATAAAGAGGCCAATATCTTCAACGTAGCCCACTTCGGTATTGTCGGAGACTATAAGGAAGTCGTCCCTGCCCTGACCGCAAAACTAAAGGAGTTAAAACCAAAATAATCCGCAGAATTTAAATAACCAAACAAAAAGGGAACCACCCGGTTCCCTTTTTTATTTGACGTCTCATTGTTGACTTCATCACAATCCAGTCGATAGAATAGAGGACAATCTGATAAAAAAGGGGAAACGATGCGAGACGAAGATCTCCTATTCCTGAAGAAATTGTTAATCCGAGAGGTCGTTCCAGCAACAGGCTGCACAGAGGTCGGAGCTGTTGCCCTGGCAACAGGCTGTGCCATGCAAGCCCTGTCGGACCCTGTGGAGAAGATTGAAAATGTCCTCATTGAGGTTGACGAACGGACTTACAAGAATGGACTTGGAGTTGGCATCCCGGGAACAGGCGAGGTTGGCCTCGAATTCGCTGCAGCCATGGGAGTTACCTCTTCAAAAAACGTAGAGCGGGGACTCCAGATTCTTGAGAATCCGGCAAAAGACGCCATTCACAAAGCCAAAACTCTCATCCAGAAAAAGAAGATTCACCTTGCCAGAACACCTTACGTGAAAGAGATTCTTGTCCTGGCAAAAATCCACAGTCATACGAATGAAGCGTGCGCGGTCATCCGGGGAAGCCACGATCATGTTGTCTCAGTGGAGAGAAACGGAAAACCCTGCCATGCAATTTCGTTTCAGGAAGAGGAAGTGGGAGAGATCTACGAACGCGTTAAGGGAATGGATTACCGAACCCTCATCGAATTCGTTAAAACGATGAATGTGGCGGAATACCCCATCTTGCAACAGTCCATGGACATGAACATGCATTTTGCAGAGAAAGCCATGGAGGACCTTTCGAACCTCGAAATGGGTAAGGTGATGGAGAAGCATGAAGAGTCCAGTACGGATGGGAAGAGACTGCCTTCTCGGATTCAGCACATCACAGCGGTTGTCGTGGAGGCCCGCATGAGAGGTCTCGATTATCCAGTTATGGCCTGTGCCGGGTCCGGAAACCAGGGGCTGGTTGCAACGATTCCTGTGGTCGAGACAGCAAAAACAATGAAGGCCTCCCATGAGCATCTCCTCCGGGCACTGGCACTTTCCTATTTGACCACGATCTACATTAAATCCTATACGGGTCTGTTATCACCCATCTGTGGATGTGGCCTTGCTGCGGCTGTGGGTGCTGGGTGCGGGATCGTTTATCTTATGGGAGGAGACACCTCACAGATCGAAGCCCAGATCAATAACATGGTGGGGACCATGGCAGGGATGATCTGTGACGGTGCCAAATCAGGCTGCAGCCTGAAAGCGCTGATGGCTGTGGGACTGGCTGTTGACAGCGCCTATCTTAGCCTGGAGAATGTCCGTATTCCCGAAACAGAAGGTATCATGGGGAAAGGGATTCTGGAAACCCTGACCAATCTCCAGAGGATCATTGAGAAGGGCATGCCTACCATGGATTCAGTTATCGTTGAACTGATGGAAGCCAAAACCCCAAAAGACTGAATCCGCAATCAGCATTCATGATTTGAGAGACTGCACCAGAAAGAATAGGTTATGGCGTCCATGAGAAATGATCTGGCTCCCTTTTTTAAGCCGAACCACATTGCCATTGTCGGCGTGACGCGATCGGAGTCAAGCTTCGGAGGCTTGAGTTTTTTACAAAAATTCCAGGAGAGCAATTTTCCTGGAACGCTCTATTGTATCAACCCCAAGGCAACCGAAATCAGGGGACTTCCAGTCTATCCAAATCTCTCTTCCCTACCTCTGGTGCCTGATCTTGCAATAGTTTGCGTCCCCGCAGCACATGTACCCACTGTTCTTGAGGAATGCGGCCGGATCGGCCTACGTTACATTCATATTCTAACTTCCGGGTTCAGTGAAATCGGAACAGACCAAGGAAGGCAACTTGAGGAACAGATTGCCTCGATCGCAAAGGAAAAAGGTCTTCTCATCATTGGGCCGAACTGCATGGGCCCGTATTGCCCGGCTTCGGGCCTTACTGCGTGGGGAGCCATACCCGGCGCACCCGGTCCTTTGAGTGTCATTTCGCAGAGTGGCTCCATTACGCAGCGCCTGACCGAATATGCCTATTTTCTTGGTATCGGAACAGACAAAGCCGTAAGCGTTGGCAATGGAACCGTTCTCGATACTTTCGACTTCCTCGAGTTCATGGGTCAGGATGAAAACATACGTGTTATTGCTCTTTACATTGAGAACATGAAGGACGGAAGAAGGTTCTTTGACCTGGCACGGGAGATAAGCAAGAGCAAGCCCATCATTGCCTGGAAAGGCGGGAAGACCGAGGTGGGAGCACGCACAGCAAGCTCTCATACCGGTGGATTGGCGGGTGAGCAGGTAATATGGGAGGCTGCTTTTCAGCAGGCAGGCGTGATCCAGGTCAATTCGCTTGACGAGTGGATGGATGCAGTTCTTGCATTTGCACTTTTGTCCCCACCAAGCAACCCAGGAGTCTTTTTGATTGGCGGTGGCGGGGGCTCCAGCGTGGTGAACAGCGACACATGCATCCACGAGGGCCTTGATGTTCCATCCCCTTCATTCGCCACAATGAAAAAACTTCGCGAGACCGTACCCATTGCAGGCTCTATTGCGGGGAATCCCCTGGATGACTGGCAGACTTATGTGAGCTCCGATTACCTGGGAACGATATTGGACCTTGTTTGTGCCGATCCAGCTATGGGAATGGTTATTGTCAGTCGGATGATTGCAAGAAAGGCTTTCCACATGTACAGCCAGCCCGACTCCATCCCAGCCATCATCGAACAGGTAAAGCGGAGAAACCACCAGAAACCTGTGGTCTTTGTAGTGGACTCTGAGGGCGGCGATCCAGACCTCGCAGCACAGGGTGCGAGCATACGGCAGGAATTCGGAAAAGGGAGGATCCCCGCCTACCCCTCGATAAAGCGGGCTGCACGCGCCCTCATGCACCTGTATCGTTATCACAACCGGTTGAACCGGATTAAAAGGAGGAGCCTATGACGATGACAAAAGGGCAGTTGACACTTGCCGGTTGGCTTTCTATGACAAGTGCCATTTTTGCAATCCCATCGGTTGTGATGTCGTGGCTCTTGGATGAGATGAGTGGAGCAGGGGCAAAGCTCTCTCAAGCCATCTTGACATTGGTCAGCCTGGGACTATTTTTATGTGTCATCATAGCCCTGAGGAGATTGTTGAACTACCGATTTAAATTCCACCAGACGGATATCTATATTTCGTTACTGATCTGGGGAAATGTGATCCTGTCAGTTTTCAACCTTTTAGGTCTGGGGAGTCAGGGACTCGAATCACTCATGAATATTTTATCGATCGCTTTAATTATTATTTTCGGAATCCTCGCAATTATGTTTGGAACAAGGCTTCTGCAGCTCCCTGGCAATCTCTATGGTCTTTTAAAACCTTTCTGCTACACCACGATCGCAAGTGGCATTTGCTTGATCACTGTCTTTTTAGCTCCGGTGGGGATTGTTGTCGGAGCCGTGTCAGATGTGATCCTTGCGACCATCTTTTTTAGGGCCGCAGAGCAGCCCCCATCACCCATGGAGATGCTCTCAACCCCCATCGAGTAAATAACCCCGACGACAAGGCGGGGTTTTAAAACCCAAACCTGAGATCCCGAACCAAGACAGATCCTGAATCAAGTTCAGGACATGGTTCGGGATGACAAAAAAGCGCGAACCCAATATTGTTGTCATGCTGAACTTGGTTCAGCATCTGGTTTACATTTTTCTGCCTTTGGCATGCATACCTTTCATCCCCATCCTCAGGACGGGGTTTTTAGGTGCGATTTCAGTACGTTCATCCAAAGGAGATAAATTATTTTACCCCCTACCTCTGCCTACCGACAGGCAGGTTCCTCCCCCTCAAGAGAGGAAGGTAAGGGAGAAGATTAGGAGACTGATTCGTGAACTTTCTTACTCACCTCTTTCTCTCCGGTAATACTCCGGAAATCCTTGTCGGAAATCTCATGGGTGATTTTGTCAAAGGAGGGCTGGACGGGCGTTTCCCGCCCGGTATTAAACAGGGAATCTTGCTTCACCGGGAGATCGATGCCTTTTCAGTAAAGAACGACCATTTCCTTCGTAGCAAACGCAGGCTCGATCAGTCTTTCGGCCATTACCGGGGAGTGCTAATTGACCTTTTCTATGACCACTTTCTTGCCGCACACTGGAAGGATTATGCGGACGTGCCATACCATGTTTTTATATCAGACGCCTGGCGGATTCTTCGCGCACACAAGGAATTTCTCCCGGATAGACTGAAGCACATCATGCCATTCATGTTCAGGAACTGGCTGCCCTCGTATAGCACCGTTGGGGGGATTGCCGCAACCCTGCGCAGAATGTCTCGCTTCAGACTCAAAAGACCAAACCGCCTCAGCGAAGGGGCAGAAGCATTAAACAAAAACTATGGAGAACTCTACAACGACTTCCGAAAATTTCTCCCTGAATTGATAGCCTTCTCAGAATCAAAGCTCATTGTGGCGAACAATAAGGATAAAGAAGCGAATATCTTCAAAAAATAAAACCGTCCCATTTTCCGAAATTGCTTGTCAGGAGGAGGAGTTAGAATTATGGAAAACAAAATACGGGAAAAGGCTCTGGAACTTGGATACAAGGACTGCGGTATTATCAGAGTCGGCGCCTTGGCAGGTTTTCGTGAAAAGCTGGAGGAGCGCATCTCGCGGATACCCATGGGGGAGCAAATATATGGGCGCTTCAGGAGTTATGCGGACCCCTCGGCAGAAAATCCAGACATAAAATCCATCGTTGTCACTATCGGCCCTACCTACAGGTACAACGTGCCTGCCGAATTCGACGGGGTTTACGGCAAGTCCTACATGTTCGATCCCAGAACGGATGAACGGGCGCCCTTTTTCAAGATACGCAGGGAATTCTCCGCGTTTCTCGAAAGCCTCGGTCTTAAATGCATGTTGGGCGGCAGCTTTGGAATCCAGGCGCCAGCCCGCTGGGCAGCGTATCAGGCAGGACTCGGCATCATCCGCCAGAATAATTTCTTCTACACCCAAAACGGGTCATATGTTCGTATAGGGACATAAACCAGAGGGGTCAGACCGCAACATTCAACACTATACTAGAAATGGATTTGGGATCGAATCTTTATCCTCCACTTTCCCTGAAAACGAAGAAATATCTGCACCGCCACCCATGAGTTGTTGATTCGAATATACATATTTTGTGAAAATTGGTCAATTGAAACTTTCAGACAAGGTTTGGGAAGGAGGGGGAGGGAAGAGGGTTGTTATTTTCCAAATCCTAACAGGGCGCTGTGGCTTAAACGGATTTTTGGATTTTCTTTTACGACAAGCCCTATCTCAATCGCTGACTGGAGTGTGCGTAGAAAATATTTCTGGGATACATGTATGATCGGCTCAGCCAAAAGC
Source organism: Deltaproteobacteria bacterium (assembly GCA_016875195.1). Taxonomy (GTDB): domain Bacteria; phylum Desulfobacterota; class BSN033; order BSN033; family UBA1163; genus RBG-16-49-23. The sequence goes on along the minus strand of VGRY01000077.1, from coordinate 1,327 downwards.
AGTAAGCCATTGGGTTTTAAAAGGTCACGGACCTCTCTGAAGAATAAGGATTGATCCGGGACTTCATGTGCCATCCAGAAAGTTAGGATGAAATCCGCTTTTTCATGATTCCCCAAAGATTTCTGACTGGCGAGGTATCCCTCAATTCTTTCGGACACCCCATGTTTCTTGGCCCGTGACCTCAGGGCCGACAACATCTTCTCCTGGACGTCGATTGCAATGACATGACCTTCGGGGCCAACGAGTCTTGCCAGAGGGATCGTGAAATAACCCATGCCGGCTCCGATATCAATCACGCAGTCCCCGGGGTGGACATAAGGACTCAAAATGGCTTCGGGGTTGTGAAGGAGTTTGCGCAATGGGTTGTCAAACGTGAAGCACAACCACCACGGACAAACCATATTTTGTCTTGCAGGTTCTTCAACGATACCTGGTTTTTGGGTCTGGTGGTCTGGTGTCAATTCTATGCCTCCCGCTTTTTGTCAAATACAGGGTGCCAAGCAACGGTAATTCGGCATTCACCTTCCTGTAGCGGACATGGGGGCGATTTCTTTTTCGAGCCTGCCTTGAAGCGTGTCCTCTGCCACATCCAATTCGTAGTCCATCTGCAACCCAAGCCAGAATTGCGGGGACATCTTGAAATAGCGGGCAAGCCTCAGCGCAGTATCAGCGGTGATCCCTCGCTTTCCCAGAACAATTTCATTGATTCGCCTTGCAGGGACTCCTATTGCAAGGGCAAGTCTGTTCTGACTAAGACCCATCGGCTCCAGAAATTCTTTCTGTAGGATTTCTCCAGGATGAATCGGATCAAGTTTTTTTGTTGCCATCTTCCTCTCCTATTTCAGTGATAATCAACAAGTTCCACATGAAAAGCATCGTTGCCCTGCCATTTGAAGCAAATTCTCCATTGGTCGTTGATTCTTATGCTATGCTGTCCAAGCCTATCTCCCCTTAACTTCTCGAGTCGGTTAGCGGGTGGAACTCTGAGGTCATTCAAGTTTGCTGCACGATTTAACATTCTCAACTTCCTCAAAGCTGCACGCTGGAGCATTTCGGGAAGCTTCGAGGATCTTTGCCTTTTGAATATCTTTTCGGCCTCATTATCCTTAAAGGACCGTATCATACTATCAAAGTATCATAATGCACGTTTAACGTCAAGCGTTAAATGTAAGGTGAGGAAAATAAATCTTGGGAATATAGGGGTAGAGTAGAGAGCTGGCGTAGTGGCTGATGCCCTATCTCCAGCTCCCCCTCATCAAACCGTACATTCAGTTTTCCCGAATACGGCTTTCCGATCATCTTCTTCCAGAGGCTTTCGCAGCTTGAG
>VGRY01000076.1 GCA_016875195.1 Deltaproteobacteria bacterium | reverse complement strand
ATCGTTAGGAGACGATTCATAACTATTTGAAACAAATGAGTTTTTCTTTGGTTGGGAAATGGTTGTTTCATGTATCAAATTACCTAAATAATATCAACAAGTTAGAATTTCGTGAACCCCTCTTTGGCAAAGGGAGGTTGGGAGGGATTTTATAAAGTTTTTTCAAACCGCAAAGTGTTACGAAATTGGAATTTTGATATTGTTTGGGATTTGGTGCTTGGGAATTGGTGCTTTGACGCTCTACTCCTAAAAGACCAAAGTGAAAAGAGCTTTCAGCCTACTTTAGAAACCAACTGTTTTAAGACCAAGGTGACCAAAACCACGAATCTTCCCTGACCCGGATTTTTAGGGCCGATGGGAACCTCCCCCTTGCAGAAAACGAGATCTCCCTTCTTGAAAGGCTTCTCTTCGTCTCCAATCACTAAAGCCCCTTCCCCATCTACTCCATAAAGGATGACTTCCAGCGCACCCGGATGTGGGTGAGGCGGCATGGTCTGCCCGGGTTCAAAACTGATGAGGACTGCTGCACCCGCATCGCCAATGTGGATCTGTTTAGGTACGAAATTATCTTTTGAAAACTCAACTTTTTCAAACAAATGAATCGGTTCCATAATTTACCCCCAAAATACGAAATCCGAATATCGAAACCCGAAACAAATCCCAAATTCAAAATTGTAAAAAAAATTCTTTTTAGTTTTGGTCATTCGAATTTTTGAAATTTGTGCTTGTTTCGAATTTCGTGCTTCGAGTTTCGGTTTTTTCGCAATCCTATTGCGATAGTTCATTGATCTCTTTGACGATCACTTCGGGGTCGATGTTGTGCATCATGGCTCCGAAGGAAATCGATTCCATATTCATCCCGGGACAGGTGAAACACCCTGTGCCGAAATATTTCTGGATCACCTTAACCGCCTCGGGATTCTGTTTCAGAACATCCCCGATAACCGTATCTTTTGTAATTTTTTTGTCAGCCATGGTAAAACCTCCTGTTTCTATTTCGGATTTCGGATTTTAAATCCCGCATTCGGCAATCCACAATCTGAAATCATGTGGTTGGCGGCGCCATACTCTTCCATAGATTAATGATAAAGAGAAATATTGAGACTCCTTGCCCAAGCGCAAAGAGGATCGCCAGCGTATGCCACACCCCGCCCAGGGAAGCCTCCAAAATCCAGGAGATGGAAAGACCGATGAGCGTGATATTTGCAAGCCATACCTGAATGTTACCAAGACGGTGGCTATAGACTGGCCTTCCCATAAATCTTGGCAGGATGTGGTATCCCACCCCATAGACCATCATCGCCATAAACCCTAACAGATTGATATGGGTATGAACCCGGGTGAGGGTGAAACGTAGGTCCGGGTGAGCCACCATGATGAAACCTGTAATCACCCCGATCCCCAGATAGGCCAGACTCGCCTTAACAAAAGCCTTTGCATACTTATCCATTCAAATGCCCCCTTCTCCTATTATCCTTATATCCTTTATATCCTTTTAATTTTAAAAATCCAATCCCTGGGCCCTTCCTCCTCAAACTCCCACTGGAACTTTCCCTTCTGCTCCGCCTCAAAATGATAATAGAGGGGTTTAGGATTGTGATCATTGATGATTCTCAAGGTCTCCCCTGCCTGTAACGCATCCCATGCCTTAAATATTTTCTCATGTCGTTCATAGGGCAGTAGCGGCCTTAAATCTAACGTTTGAACTCGATCGCTCATTGCATTTACCTCCTCAGATCCAATCTTCGGAAAGAATCTCTCCCTGCAAACCGACCACGACTGCTTTGACAGGAACTTTCCGTTTCGAATTCTCCAGGGCCTGTTTGGCCAGCTGGAGCAAGCCCCTGCAGCAGGGGACCTGCATGATCAGTACGGTCAGAGTATTGATTTTGGCATCCTCAAACCAGGACTTAATCTTTTCCACATAAACCTCCTGGCCCTCATCCAGTTTAGGGCAGGCAATGGCAATCGATTTGCCCTTCAGATAGTCATTATGGAACCCCCCCAGCGCATAGGCCACACAATCAGCCGTAAGAAGAACATCCGCCCCCTGATAATAAGGAGCAACTGGGGATATGAGGTGGAGCTGAATGGGCCACTGCCGTAACTGAGATTGGACTTTGGTTGTGGGCGCTTCATCCTTGACCTCACTTTTTCTGAAATCCATCGCTCTTGAACCCGGGCAACCTCCAAATTCGCTCATTTTGATTCCTCCTTTCGAAACTTTTTTTCAATTTCCAGAACAAACTTCTCACACCTTTCGATCCCATCCTGATCGGCCCTGTCATCAGCGGCGTTAAATTTTGAAAAGAGCTCACCGACCTGTTTGACTGACAATGACCGGTCCATCCAGGGAAAGAGAATCTCGTCCTCCTTCTTGATATGTTCTGTCAGGAGTGCACGATAGGCCATCAGATGATCCACGACTCCCTGCCTGTCTCTCTTCTCAAGGGCTTCGAGGGTGGCTTTCGCATGGCTCCGGCCTTCCACGTGGTCATCAAGCATGGTTTTGAATATATCCGATGTTTCATCGAAATATTTGAAGAGAATATCCTCCTCCTTTCCATGATGAAGTCGATCCGCATAGGATCGGATGAAATTAACACCTTCGATAATGATCTTCCTGTCGTCTTCTGAATGGACGTCAAATATTTCAAGAACCTGAGGAATTAACGCAATCCACTTTTTGATCAGAACGTGCTCATCAACCAATCTCTTCATCGGGGGGGAGTATGTCAACTCTTTCGATCTGACCTTACCCTGCCTTTCCGTCCTGGGAATTTCGACCTCCTGCCCCGGATAGATCACCCGGGAAATCCTTGCCATCATCTCCTTTTCTTCCTCGTCGGCCAAGTTATGGATTTCCACCACATCCTTTAAGAGACATGATCCGACGTTACAGGGGACACATCCGATCTCATACTCCTCAAGGATCTTCCCGACCTTCGGGAATTTCGTGATTACCTCTTTAACCGGTGCATTCAGGTATTGTTCCATATCTCCCTTACCCTTCCTGTCCTATCCTTGTCACTCTTAAACAGCTTCCACTCTTTTAATTTCCGGTACGGCTCTTTTGATCGTTGCCTCGATCCCACGGGTCAGAGTCATCTGTGCCCCCGGTCAACCACTGCAAGCACCTTTCAATTTGACCTTAACCACTCCGTCAATGACATCCACCAGTTCTACGTCTCCACCATCGGACTGCAATAATGGCCTAATCTGATTCAAAGCCGCTTCCACTTTCTCCTTCATAGTTTTACCTCCCTCTTTTTTTAATCAACCGCCGTGAATCAACATGGGCAAACACCGGGTACATACGTAAAGATCCTCGCCGCCCTTTCTGCACAGCAGCAAAACGCCCTGGTGTTCCGTTTTATTACACACAAAGCAAACAATCTCTTTCTTTCCACTCTTATCAGCCATTTCTCTCTCCTTTTAAACTAAATGTAATCCACGACTTTAAAAATTACATTGACCTAAATCAAATCTTCATTTTTTGTTCTCCTCATCACCCCATCTCTCTATCTCCCCATCTGGTTTTACGCAAAATAGTGATACAACAGGTCCACCCGGCCGTGCTTGATCATATACATCCCTGAAAACTTCATAATCTCACGGATTTTCTCCTTATAATCCCCCTTGTAGCACTGGGTCTCACATTTTTTGCACATGGGTTTGGGATCATGGGGACATTTCAGCCTCATGGTCAGACCATAGGTGAGGAGCTTTGTGCAATCAGCGCAGAGAGATATCTCCTTCTTTTCAATCTCCTTAAGATCATATAACCGGAATGAGAAAGGACTTCGTTCCCCGTTGTGATTTTCCCGGCAGAATATTTCGACGAATTTCAGCAATGTCTTAATATCCGCCTTCTCCTTGTCTGAAATCTTCTCCTTCTTTGCCATAGACTTCTCCTTGATCATTCCACTCTTTTTAATACTAATGCTCCATGCCCGGAGGGCACCCTTGTACCATGAAAACCAGTCCCCCCCCTCTATTCCCCCCTTAGTCTAAGGGGGGATGAAGGGGGGTTAGAGATTTTTTTTATTTTCAAATTAATGGCCCATACCCGGAGGGCACCCTCGAACCATGAAAATTGGTAGTCAAACGGTTATGGGTAACGATGCTCGTATCGAAGCCCGAAGCTTGACGCAGGATGCTCGAGTTTCAAGCTTCGAAAGCCGAGCCTCGATACGAGCTTCGACAACGTTAAACGAGATTCTATTTTCCAGCTAATATAGCACGACTTCAGAAACTCTTCCTTGACCTAAGTCAATAGAATAAGTTAAGAAAAGTTTCCTATGGACTTCTTCTTCGAACCCAATGGAATCGCTGTGGTAGGCGCCACCCCCGAACCCTATACCGGAGGGAAAAATTTGCTCACCAATATCGCCTCTGGCTATAAAGGCCCAATCTATCCCGTCAACCCCAAATATGAAGAAATCCTTGGGTTGAAATGTTATCCCCGGGTATCAGAGATTATTGGACCTCTCGATCTCTGTATTATCTTTGTTCCTGCCAAAGCTGTTCCCGGAGTTATGGAAGACTGTGTGAAGAAAGGTGTCCAGGGGGTCATCATTGAATCGGGTGGCTTTGCCGAAGTGGGGCCCGGGGGAAAAGCGCTTCAGGACCAGTGCCTTGCTATTGCCAGAAAAGGAAGGATCCGGGTCTGGGGCCCCAACTGTATGGGTCTAATTGATACAGCAAAGCCCTACATCTTCTCTTTTGTCATTCCCCAAGATATGCGGGAGGCTATCCGGCCGGGTCACATCTCGATAGTGGTCCAGAGCGGGCTTCTATCCGGCGGGTTCATCATCACCCTCATGAGCAACAAGACCCTCGGCCTGGCAAAGGTCTGTTCCATCGGCAACAAATGCGATGTCAATGAGAATGAATTCTTGGAGTATCTTCTAAGAGATCCCGCCACCAAAGCTGTCTGCCTCTATCTTGAATCATTTATCAATGGGCGTCGCTTTTTCGAGCTTGCGGCTTCATCGGATAAACCTATTGTGGTGCTCAAGGGAGGAAAAACAGCTCCAGGAGCAAAAGCCTCCTTCAGCCACACCGCTTCGCTCGCCGGTAACTACGACTTGATCCGGAGAATTCTGAAGCAGGCTCGTGTGATTGAGGCTGATGACTTTTTTGAAATGATGGACATCGCCAGAGTACTGGAAAAGGATTTCCATATCCAGCGATCCCCTGAGGGTAAACCGAGAATTGCCATCCTGACTTATAGCGGTGCCTCAGGAATCGTCACCACAGACCATATGGAGAAATATGGTCTGACTCTGGCACACTTCACCCCTCAAACTCGGAAGCAATTGGAACAGCTTTCTCCTGAATGGATGCCTATCAACAACCCGGTGGACTACTGGCCCGCAATCGAAAAGAATGGACCTGCCCTCGCCTATAAACAGGCCATCGCAGCCCTCCATGACGACCCCGGAGTCGATGGAATCATCGTCCATCACTATGCCGGACACGGGATATGGCTTCTCGATGCAAAAGAAATGCTTTCAGGTGTGACTGGACTGAGGAAACCCATCCTCTTCTGGTTAGTGGGACCGGAAAAAATTCGGGAGGCTACCCAATTGCCTCTCGAAGAGGAAGGCTGGCCAACCTTTCACGAAATCCACCGCACCGTCCGTGTAATGGCTGCTCTCTTTGAAAGACTCAGATAAATCCCCATCACAAACTATCCTTCCTTTTTTTGTGCCAAATTGTCCTATCCATAACAAAATTTGTTGCCATCATTAGAACATAGTTTATCATTTATTTGATAACTGATTGATTTAATTAATATTTAAATTTTTATATTTTGGCCCAATTTTTGCCTTTAAAATTATCTGGGAACTAATATGAATCACGTATATTTGAAAACAGTCGTTCTCTCCCTGGTCGCCCTTCTTCTCCTCCTATCTATTGATGGAGAAGTCTCCCCCGCTGATGGTTCTACTCCAGTTGCATCCGTCAAGAAGGTAAGTGGCAGTGTAACTGTATTGAGACAAGGTAAAACCATACAGGCTATTAACGGTCTGGATATCTGGGAGAAAGATACCCTTCAGACCGGTCGTAACGGATCTATTGGCATTGTATTTTCAGACGATACTTTCTTGTCAATGGGGCCCGGAAGCATATTGACCGTAGACGAATTTGTATTTGCCCCGAGGCAAGGAAAATTCTCTATTGTTCTCAGGATGCTGAAAGGAACAGCTGCTTATCTTTCGGGGCTCATCTCAAAACTCTCACCTGATGCAGCATATTTTAAAACCCCAACCGCCTCCATCGGGATAAGAGGGACAAGATTTCTCATTAAAGTTGACGGGGAGTAATAGAAAGGCGCATCACAATCAAGAGACCTGGCGAGACAGATGAAAAAGTGGTCCATTTTTATTCTCGGTTCGATCTTTTTTTGCCTGATGACCGGGTGTGCCACACAACAACCAAAACGGGATCTGATTGTCCTTTTGCCTGATCCGGATGGTAAGGTAGGTACTATCACGGTGACGACCGATGGAGGCTCCCAAGTAATCAATAAGCCCGGGTATTCCACCGAAGTAGAAAATCTCAATAAGACACCTACCTCTCCCCGGCAATTAAATGAAAATGAAATCAAGGATATCTTCGCTTCAGCCCTATCAGCGCAGCCAGACCTGTCGAATCGATTTCTCTTATTCATTCTCTTTTTTGAGAATGATTCAACAAAACTCACCCGTGAATCCAAAGATATTTTCTCGGAAGCGCTGAAAAATATTAAAACCCGAAATTCAAACGAAGTTTATGTTGTCGGTCATACTGATCTTGTAGGGACAGAGAGCTACAATAAAGAACTCTCCTCAAAACGGGCAAGCTATATCCGGAATTTGTTCGTTTCCAGTGGCATTAAACCGGGCACTCTGTTCGTTTCATATTATGGTAAGTCAAGACCGCTGGTGTCTACGGAAGACGAAACCCCCGAACCCCGTAACCGGAGAGTCGAAGTCATTATTAGATAACTGACGCGAATCTGCCTGGATGCAGATGCTCTTAGATTCTTTCACATTTAGATCTGAGAATTTGCCTCTAACACTTTGAACCTGATCCAGATGGGTCTTGGCGGGTCCGCTTCGCTTGACCCACCCTACTGGGTCTCGAGTGGGCCTTAACCTCAACCTTAACCTTGGTTGTTAATCTTTAGTCAGTCTAACTGAATGGTAAACTTGGAAATAAAAAAACCGATCATCCCAAAAGGTCGGAGAAACAACCGGCGGATTTTTCTCTTCGGGATTTTCTTCTCAGTTATTCTTTTTCTGGTTAGCCTCGCCAAACCTTCACTGACTGATTTCCTCCATAACAGAGTTTATGACGTTTTGCTGTCCGGCAACACAGGTCAACCTTCCCCTGTCCCTCTCATCGTCGACATAGACGAAAAAAGCCTTCAACAATATGGTCAATGGCCCTGGCCACGTTACCGGATTGCAACCCTCATAGAAAAATTAAGAAACTCTGGAGCTCTGAGCATCGGCCTGGATATGATGTTCCCGGAGGAAGATAGAACTTCAATTGAAATGATAAAGAAGGAGTTTTATCGCGATTTTGGAATTGAACTCGGGTTTAAGGAAATTCCACATGATCTCAGGAATAGTGATAAGCGGTTGGCTGATGCCCTTTCGAAAGGAAAGATTGTATTAGGCTATCAATTCCTTTTTGAAGAAGGCCCGTATTCTGAAAACTGCCTCTTGCATTCACTCCATCTCAACCGGCTCGGGCAGGTAAGAGGAGAAGAGAATCTGGAGGTTTTTATTGAGGCCCGCGGGGTATCCTGTAATCTGAACATGCTCTCCCAGGCTGCAGGGGCATCAGGTTTTTTCAATGTCTCGCCAGACCCGGATGGTATTTTGAGACGTGTCCCACTCATCATTGAACACCGGGGCAAATCTTATCCCAGCTTAGCCCTGGCAACATTGATGCAGTCTCTCAACAAGAAGGATGTCCTTCTGAAAACTGATGATGGCACTCCTGAATCGTTATGCTTGGACAAGACGGTCATCCCCCTTTCTTCTAAAGGATGTCTGCTCATTCGTTTCCGCGGCAAGAGTAAAACCTTCGAGTACATCTCTGCTGCAGACATACTGTCCGATCGTGTTCCAAAAGAAAAAATTCATGGGAAAATAGTCTTCGTCGGAACCTCTGCATCGGGAATGAAAGAGTTGAGGTCAACCCCTCTGGATCCCATCTTCCCGGGTGTGGAGATTCATGCCACGGTTGTGGATAACATCATCAAAAAGGATTTCCTTTCCCGGCCGAGATGGGTTCCAGGTCTGGAATCGCTCCTGGCATTGGGATTAGGTCTTCTCTCTACGATCGTCTTGGCCTGGACCGGAGCCGGTTGGAGTTCCCTTCTGCTGGGAGGCATGGGGGTCACTATCTGGCAAGCATCCGTGTGGATATTTCGAACAGAAAGCATCTTCATCTCACCAATCTTATCCTTGATTGTCCTGGTGTGTAACTTTTCACTCATCACTTTTCTCAAATACAGGTATGAGGAAAAAAGGGTGAAAGAACGCACTCGCGAGATTGCGATGGTTCAGGAGGCCACGATTGAGAGTTTGTCCGCATTGACGGAAACAAGAGACCCAGATACAGGAGGGCATATCAAACGGACGCAAAACTATGTGTTACTCCTTGCCGATTACTTAAAACATCAGCCCAAATTCCGTCAGTTCTTAAATCATGAAACCATTCACCTGCTATGCAAGTCTGCACCGCTCCATGATATTGGCAAGGTGGGAGTTTCGGACAGAATCTTACTCAAGCCCGGTAAGCTGACCGAACATGAATTTGATGAAATGAAAAAGCATACCGCTTATGGTCGCGATGCTATCCTGACCGCGGAAAAAAAGCTGGGAAACACATCCTTTCTGCGTTTTGCCAGAGATATTGCTTACACACACCATGAAAGATGGGATGGATGTGGATATCCAGAGGGTCTCAAAGGGGACCAGATTCCGATATCAGGCCGGCTCATGGCTCTGGCTGACGCCTACGATGCAATCACAAGCGAGCGGGTTTACAAAGCTCAACTTCCCCATGAACAGGCCGTACAAATCATCGCTGAAGCAAGAGGATCGCAATTCGATCCGGATGTTGTAGATGCCTTCTTGGACTTAGAAGAGAATTTTCGGAACGTAGCTACGAAATACGCCGACTCTTAGGCAAAAATGAAATTTCCTCTGCGGCGAGTTCCCCAATCTCTTATCAGCTGGATAATTCGCAATCATTTTTTCAAATCAAACTCCATCAAAAACTTGTCAAATTCCGGCGTCCAGATTGGAATGCCCGACGGGGAGTTGAAGAGCATGTGGCCATTCTTACCAAAAGGCGGTTGTATCACCAACCGGCCTTGGCCTCCAGCCTCTTGGAAGGCCGCAAACATCTCCCTGACGACCTGTGGCCCGAAGAAAAGGTCATTTTCAGCATAATGCCAGAGAACAGGGGGGCTGATCGTTTTAGCAAATTTTCGTATTGTTTCGACCAATCGCTCGGGAGCACAAGGGACTCCCGGGTGTTTATCTGGGTTTCCACCATGTCCTCCGGCAAAATTAACAACACCTATAATGCCGGAAGGATTCAAACTAACCGTTGCCAAAGAAACAAAACCGCCGGCTGATTGGCCAACCAAGAGAATCCGGTCGGGTCGCACATAGGGGAGTTTAGAAGCATAGTTTATGGAAGCTAAAAGATCCTTAGCCGCTTCCATCCCGGGTTCATAATAAGATGCTGCGCTACAAGATGAACCAAAACCCTCAACCCAGGTCCCCCCAGAACTACCGTGACCTCGTCTGATGGGGACAATAACGGCAAAGTCACGGTTAAGAAACTCACGGATTTGAGGAATAATCCGATAGCGCCCGATTTTTTGGCGGAGAGAAGGGTCGGTGTTGCTCCCGTGACTAAGGATGATGAGCGGAAACGGTCCATTGCCTGGAGGATGAAAAATGGTTGCCGTTAACTGTACTTCTTTCTTTTTGAAAATCCCATCGACGACCATGGGAATCTGTACGATTTGTTCGTTGAGGACAAGATTAATTTCCCTTTCCTGTGCAAAAACCGGTGAGGAGCATAGTATCAATAAAGTTGTAAATAGATATCGCCACCTATTCCATTTCATGACCCTGCCTCCCTTCTTAAAGGAGCTATTGGGCCCCTTCGACTCCAAAACAACCATCTTGCTGTTATTGATTTGAACCACATTTAACTGGTGGGGTAATTTTATAACCAATAAAAATACATCCTTTTTACCCTTCTTTTTCCCAGTACAATAATTTCTTAATCCTCTCGATGAGCATGGGCCGAATGGCCGGGTTTTTTATTTTGGTCACTTCTTTCCAGTCTCTCCAATCTCCCAGAAGGTCGTAGTAGAGGTTAGCACAGGCCCTTTGATAAAAAACCTTCGCTTCCGGGTTGACCTTCTGAACACAGGCGTGAAGTTCTTCAAAAAGCCGGTTCCTCTCCGCTTCCTCCTCAACATGAAACATCAACACTTTTGATGTGGCAGAGGGCTGGCTCGAGCCGAACTTTCCCTTTACATAGTGGCCTTCGAGAAACCGTTCTTCGTATTGTTCCAATACCTCCAGGCATTCCTCCTTATCCTTAAGAACGGCGACCACTTTCCAACAATGGTATGCCTCTTTTAATTCAATGGCTTCCTTTCCTTCCTGCAATTGCTGGTAGAGGTTGGCGATGCAAGGCACACATCGGCCATAGATATTCGTTTTGGTTATCTGAAGTTTCGGGTCGCTCTCAAAACTGACCCAATTGTCTCTGGAATCTCGCCATACTCTTCTGTCAAGGTAGATACGCCTCATTGACGATCCTTCTTTTAAAAGGCGGGCAGTGGCATCACTCCTTGATGCCCTTTAAAAATTATTTTAACATAATTTGGAAATGGACTTAAAGAGATTGTTTGGATAGCGGACCTCGGCGGATTGGAAAGAATATTCAGTGCAGATCAAACCGATTCATCAAAAGATTTTTGAAAAAGCCAAGCCCTTCCTTCGGACACGGAAAAATCTAATTCACACTCGAATCGCACTCCGCTATGCCCTGGAACTTCTCCAATCGGATCAAGGTGACGAAGATATTGTCATTCCCGCAGTCCTCCTCCATGATGTGGGCTGGAAAACGATACCAGAAGAATTGCACCTTACCGCTTTCGGTCCAAACCCATCCAATCCCAAATTGGCAAAGGTCCATGAGATTGAAGGAGCTAAAATGGCCGAAGCTATATTGAGTAAGCATCAATACCCCCCTAAAAAGGTAAAAGAGATCTGTCAGATCATTCGCGGCCACGATACGAGGAAGAGAGCCATCTCAGCCGATGATCGGATCGTCAAGGATGCCGACAAATTATGGCGCTATTCCCGAAAAGGCATGGCCATTGATTTAGAGCGGTTCAATGTGAAACCTGCTCCCTATCTTGACTACCTGGAGAAGGTGATCAACCAATGGTTTCTGACCTCCACCGCAAGAGAGATAGCTAAAAAAGAGATTCAAAAGAGAAGAACCCAACATTTTATTCACATTATCTGCAAATGAATCCACCATTCCCTCTTGCTCTAATCTTCTGTTCAGAATATACTATGGTGGAAAGTCTGTGGAGGTAACCCCTTTTGAAAAGGTCCGGATTCTTTTTTATTTTAACCGTCTTTTTAGGGCTTCTTTCATGCCTCTATCCTACCCTGATTGCCTCCCAGGGGCCGCCCCATGAAAAGATCGTCTTGAGAGGTTTTGACGGAACCCCTCTCACCCTCGAGAGCAAAACCCCCAACAGCCCGAAAAAAACCTGCGGGGCCTGTCATGATTACAACCTCATCACAAAGGGGTACCATTTCCAGCAGGGCCGAACCGATGCAACCGGGAAAATAGTGGTCAGCGATACTTACGATTCTAAGTATTTCTGGAACCTCTCATCGGGGGTATATGGAAAACACTCGCCTGCTTCGATGGATTCGAGTCAATTGACACGCAAAACAAACCGGCAATTCTCCGAGATGGATAAATCCTCTTTCTTCTTCGTTCAGAACTGCGGAGTTTGCCACCCGGGAGGAGGATGGGGAGAGTTCGACCGCAAAGACAATCTTTACTACAACGAAGAAACAAAAGCATTTGGCTTCGAACTGTCCGGAGATAATCCCACATTCGATGGGGATTATACATCTTTCAGCGGTGGAAATGAAAAGCACGGAGCCCCCTGGGACCGAAGCGGCGTAAGTGAGGCCGATTGCCTCATCTGCCATCTAAAAGGATATCAATGGAAAGAGAGAGGAGCAGCCCTCAGAGGACAATTTTTCAGATATGGTCCTACGGTCGGAGCCGGATGGGCTACCCTTAAGCTTTCGCAAGACGAACCCCAAAACGTTGTAGCCAACGAGATTGAGGTGAATTACACACAAAAAGAAGTGGCCGATTTCGAAAACCTCCACCTGCAGATCGTCAGGCGACCCACGGATGAGAACTGCTGGTCCTGTCATGCCTCTTATGGTGAGAAAAAAAGCGGTTACGATTGGAGCCTTCAAACTGACATCCACAAGGCAAAAGGCATGAATTGTGTCTCCTGCCATCCTGGAGACAAGGAACATAACTTTGCTAAAGGCAATTCACTCCAGCAGACAGTGCGGGATGATCTTGACAATACCATGAATTCCTGCGAGGACTGCCATTATAAAAGAAAAGACAGGAGGGCTCCGCGACACAGGCACTCATTCTCTCCCAAACATATGAGGAGGATTGCCTGCCAGACCTGTCACCTTCCTTACCGATCAACACCTGCAGAACTTGTCTATGATTATTCGAGTGGAGATGGTCAGGTTTACGATACCTCTAAATATCTATCCCCTGACCCTCTCAATCCAAAACCTCCCCAGGCCAGCCTAAGACCAGACATCTGGTATCCTGCTCTTCAGGATTTGAAGGGGAAAATCATCCCTGTCAAATCTGCTATTGTCATTTACTGGGGGGATCTGAATGAGGAAACGAACCTGGTCAGACCCATCCCGACCTGGAAGATCAGGGAGTTCAAAAAACCTCCGCTCAAAGACGATGACGGAGATGGAGTCCCAGAAGTCAATTCCCTTGATGAGATCAAATCCTTTCTGGTTGCTCTCACCAGAGGCAAAGATCGCTTTGGAAATCCCATTGCAAACTCACCCGCCTTGGTGAAAGGAGGATTTCTCTACCGGCTGGATAAAAAAGGAGGGGTTGAAAAAGTTCAGCACGACCAGGCCCAGTCCATCGATTTTTCACTCAACCACAATGTGCGGTCCGGATCTCTGGCTATTGGCGCAAGAGGATGTAAGGACTGCCATGTCCGGAATTCTCCCTTCTTTTTAAGAAAAATTCTCGTTGATCCTTGTGATGAGAGAGGCAGGCCTGTTTATATTGAAGCATGGGAGCGAATGGGCATCGACAAGGAAAAACTGGACCGACTCTTGATGGAACAGTGATCTTTTCTTCTCACTTCAGATCCATACTCTTTTTAAAATTTTCGGAGTGATGTTGGAGGATGTTACCGGTACGGCTACGCCAGAATTGGTAGTTGTGTTCGGAATTCCCATTAAAGGGCTGAATGGCTATGTGATGTCTTCTTTCACCCAACGCCTTTTCAAAATTTTTATTGCCTTCAGTAATCCAAGCATATCCTTCCTTTTGGCCATAATCGAAATAGATCCGATGGGACAATTGCTCCATCCCCTCCTCTTTTACCAAGGACACGGGATTGTTCGATTGAATATATCTCAAATCAAGAGATGATGCGGGAGGGAGTTTCTTTGTTTCAAGGCGGCCGAAGACCTCCAAGAATTCAGGCAAGACCATCTTAATCATCCATTTGTCATTGAGAAGTTCAATATCGAGAAGTCCGCTCTGGCTGCTGATGGATTGAAAAAGGCTGGGATATTTTAGTCCCAATTTTACTGCCCCGAATCCCCCCATGGACATGCCCCCAATGCCTCTTAAGGGAAGAAGTCTCGACCGGTATATGGACTGTAGATCTATATATCTTTGGAGTTCAAGGAAATAGGACTCGTATTTTCCCAGAGCACCTGGTTTCATCCGGAGAAAAGGAAAGAGAGAATAGTTCAGATATTTTTCTTCACTAAAACCGTCACATCGCTTCTCATCCTGCGTCTCGGGAAAGAGCCTCTTCCCCTCATTTTCGTCTGTATAGAAACCGTTGTCTCCGTCAGGAAGGATGATGATCATCTTCTGTATGGGGTGAAAAGGATCATCTGGATTTCCCCCTGAATGAAGGTTATGAAAAATGATTGATTGGGCGATCTCCCTGGGACGATAATCGTCTTTATTAATTCCTCCATGCCTTGAAAGTTCATCAAAACGATCCTCCAGCGATCGTTCCAAACCTCGATAGGTCCGGTTACTCGAATCCATCATTCCATAGGCGATGATTGCAATATCCTCATGGAGGAGCCAGTGGTATTCCTCCTCCTTTGCCTCGCAAAGAATTCTGTTGGCTTCCTCGTGAGACCTAACTTTCCAGCTCCATCCCCTCCGGTGGAAATTATACCCATGAAGAAGATAGAGAACCGGATATCTGGCTTTCGGATTCTGATAAAACTCTTCCGGTAAAATGATAAAGAACCCTTTCTCTTTTCCCAACACGGCGGAATGAAAAGTTTCATACCGGACTAAATAATGAAACTTCTGGGAGGGCTTTGGATTGAGAAGATAGGAGAGCTCTGGATCTTCGGGGCAGCAGGGATGTTGGGCACCGAAGGTTTTAAGCGACCCAATCAATATGAACAGTATTGAGAAAAGAATAATCCTAAATCGTCTTGGGCGGTTCATCTCGATTATGGGTAATATACCTTCATTGATACATTACCTCAACAACAAATTAAAACCCATTTTCACCCTTAATATTTCTCTTTCCTAATTTCTGGAAAGGATGTATATTACAAGCGAAATCAACCTTTTTATGCTAGATGAAAACCATGAATGGTTTAAAAACACGAAAATATGGAATGAAAATAACATTTGGAATAATAAACGACCTTAACACCTTATTCAATAAATCATTCATGAAAATGCGGCTTTCTGTTAAGAAGAGGGAAAGTCCTTTCACCCCCCCTGTTCTGACAAGGATTTGATTGTTTGAATAAAATGTGCTTGAATAGATTTAAACCCCGCTAGAAAAGGCAGGGTATTAACTCTGCCATTGATAAGAAATTCATTGTTGCCATTTCAATCCCCAGTATAAATAATGGGGTTTTCAAACGGGTTAAATGGAGGATATAAATATGCCTGTTATTGCTAAAAAAGTGTTCGAGGAGGCGTTGTCGCTTCCAGTGGAGGCCCGCACAAGCCTCGTTGAGAAGTTGCTCACCAGTCTCAATCCTCCCACCCAGCCGGAGATTGACAGATTGTGGGCCGACGAAGCTGAAAGACGCATTGCCCAAATTGACAAAGGTGAAGTTAAACTTGTTCCCGGGAAAAAAGTTTTTTCTAATATTCAGAAGAAATATCGGCGATGAAATTCTACTTCCATCCAGATGCCGAAGCTGAATTCTATAAGGCTATAGAGTATTACGAACAATTCCGGCCTGAACTCGGTTTTGAATTTGCTAAAGAAGTCTACGCTACAATTTCTCGTATTCTCCAATATCCGGATGCTTGGTCACCGTTGTCCCAACACTCCCGCCGTTGTTTAGTCAATCGGTTCCCATATGGAGTGATCTATCAGGTTAGGCCTCGATCTTTACGAATTATTGCAGTCGCCCATCTTAATCGTCGGCCAGGTTATTGGGAGGAAAGACTTTAACTGAGCAAATTACTCCGGTACCTGCCCTTTGACAGACAAGAATGATTTATATTTTCCGCTGATTCAAATCATTTAACCTTAACGTTGTAAAAAATTGAGTTAAACGGACATGGGTGAACCGTTCGGAAAGGCTTCGGGGCGAACCTTCAGGCCTATGGGCACCCACGTCTCTAACCCATACTGGATGTCACCTTTGGTGAAGTCCAGCGATTCCCTTAAGACATCCGGTTAACCGCCATTCGAAGCCTTGAAGAGCGGTTTACCCATGGCCGGTTATGCAACTATCAGGTTAATAAGAGGAAATAAGATGAAAATACCGCTGTATCAGGTTGATGCTTTTGCTTCGCGGGTGTTCGCCGGAAATCCGGCAGCAGTCTGTCTTTTAGATCAATGGCTTGATGATTCCATCCTTCAGGCCATTGCAGCCGAGAATAACCTGTCAGAGACAGCTTTTTTAGTTTGTAATAGAGGGTGATCGGGGTTTTAGTTTAAGGCATTGAAAACATTTCACAAATCTCTTTTTTTTCAAAGCTGGCAAATTCCTTATTTTCGACTTAAGATGTTCTCCGACAGGAGGCATCATGGAACCATTA
>VGRY01000075.1 GCA_016875195.1 Deltaproteobacteria bacterium | reverse complement strand
ATTCCATTCTGGCTCGTGGACTCATGGCAATCCCCCCTTTTATGGGAAGATTGTCGGTAACATGAATTATGAGTCAACGATACCTTTTCTCTAACTCATTGGGTAACATTTAATGTGAGGCAATTCGGGATCAAATTGTTTGAAACCCTTTTTAAACTCTGAGCCAACGGCGTTGGAGACCATAATACAGAAGCAACCCAGCCAGGTAAGCCACTCCCATGTTCCACATGGCAATGCCTGTGGTGATAACCAAAACGAAAAGGTTCTGTTTCTTAAGTTTAATGTCCTGTACGACCAGAGCCAGTTCCACACCGGCAAAAAAGAGGAGGACACCCAGGACTGGCCTTGGAAATAGCTGCAGAAGAAGCGTAACCGAGTCACTTAGGAAAAGCCCGATGACAAGCAATACCATTCCCAGGATAACAAGCGCCCCGCCTGTTCTTGCTCCGAAACGGAGATGAGCAGCCATGCCCCCTGCTCCATGGCACATTGGAACGCCACCAATCAAAGAACTGCACAGGTTCATCACTCCGTGATCAATCGAAACCTTCCTGGCAGTCACTTTCCGATCGGGGAAATGTCGGTTATTCTCCTCAACCGTCGCAATGATCGCATTTCCGAGCGTCAGGGGCGCCTGGGGAAGTCCTAAGAAAATAAAACCTGTAAAGAGCTCTTTCCATGAAATTCGTCCGAAGGTCAACTCAGACCACCGAAATTGAATGGTGAAATGGGAGAGATCTTTGACTAATTCCGGTTTCTGAATAAAAGCGAGAACCATCCCGTATCCTAAGAGCATTAACGTGGCCGGAACCCGTCGGTTATTGAGCAGGAGAAGCGTGAGGAGCGCTCCTCCAAGGGCCATAAGGGGTTGCGCCTTCATCATCCCCAATCCTTCGATCATGAAGCTCAGCCCCAAACCCAGCATGATGCCCCGGATCACGGGTTTGGTGGTAATCTTTTCGATCCACGTGACCGCACCTGTCAATCCCATGAGAAGCCAGAAGAGGCCAGTGAAAATTCCTGAACCCCAGATGACCCCGGGACTCATCCCGCTGGTAATGGCCATTCCGCCGATGGCCTTCATCGGTTGAACGGAAATAGGGGTTTTAAAATAAAGGCCCACAAACATTTGGAAGATACCGAAGGCGACCAAAATACCGAGCGGATCCATGTTGTTGAGGGCCATGTAGCCCAGAACAAATGGGATCAATGTTCCGAGGTCGCCAAAGGCGCCAGCCAACTCCATTCTATTGTATTCGTTGCCCCATAAACGCATGCTGATTACCCTCTATTGATCAACGTTTAACGAATCCGGTTAATCCGGGAATTGAATGGGTAACCTCCCCTTATAACTCCCCCCTTCCCCCTCTTATTTTAAGAGGGGGGAAAGCACCCATATGAAAGCCGGAAGAACCATAAATCCTCTTAAAACTTCTGCTTAAATCTCTTCGCCACGATAGTTTGAAGATCTCGCAAAAGGGAATCCGCCTTATACACGAACGCTTTTCCTTTTGGGGTCAACTGAGCCCCCCCGCCATCTTTCCCACCCAATTTTGTTTCTAAGATCTTAAACCCTGCCCGCTTCTCAATTTTTTTGATCGCGCCCCACGCGTGCCGATAAGACATCCCAAATTCATCGGCCGCCCGTTGAATGGAGCCCAACCGATCGATGGCAAGGAGCAACGCGGTTTTGCCACCGCCGAGGACGACTTCTCCTCTATTTTCGATCCAGAATTTTGTCCTAATCTCCATAAAACCTCCCAACATAAGAGACGGACCATACGATATGCTAATAAAAGCATATTGTCAAGAAAAATAGATAAAGGATTGCCTTGCCCTTCAACTAAAATTCACCGGCAATCGGGCAGGCCTACCTTAGGCAACGATTACTTAAGGGAACATCTAATAAATCCAAATTCGTCACTCCTGCGAAAGCAGGAGTCCAGTGATTTTAAGAAATTCTGGATTCTCCCGATGAAGATCGGGACCGGAATGACATTTTTAATGGTAAACTAAGAAATGGATTCCAGAGATTTTCGGACTTAATCAGAAATCTCATATGGAGAACCACGGGCAAAGCCCGTGGTTCCCAAGAAATGCTCACAAGGGGC
Organism: Deltaproteobacteria bacterium; assembly: GCA_016875195.1. Classification (GTDB taxonomy): domain Bacteria; phylum Desulfobacterota; class BSN033; order BSN033; family UBA1163; genus RBG-16-49-23. Next base: position 14,995 of record VGRY01000075.1, on the reverse strand, counting down.
GAACATCCCGTACCAGAGGACCAATTCACCCACGGGTAGAACCCGTGGTCCTCTTGGTTCGGGATAGATGAGAATTGGGAAAACTCTTGATTTAAATCCTCCATTTCTTTTAAGATGTTAGGGATGAAAGGATTTTTTAATCAACTTCTCCGGATTGATCTCTCAAAAAAGACATGGACGATCGAGCCCATTCCGGATTCGATTCTGAAGTCCTATCTGGGCGGAAAGGGATTGGGCTCTTACCTTCTTTTGAAAGAAAACCCGCCCCATGTCGATCCTCTTTCACCGGAAAATCATCTGATCTTCACCCTGGGGCCAATGGCGGACACCCCTTTTTATGGATCAAGCCGCTTTGCCGTTTTCACAAAATCTCCTCAAACAGGAATCTACTCAGAATCCTATTCCGGAGGGAAGATCACCTCTTCCATGAGCCGGACAGGCAACGATGCCATCGTCATCGAGGGAAGATCGAATCATCCCACCTTTCTTGAGATCAGCGATGAGGGCGTTGTTTTCCATCCTGCCTCTGAACTATGGGGGAAAGACACCTACGAAGCAGAGGAGGCCATTCTCAAAAAAATCGAAAAAAAGGATTCCGGCGCATTGGTCATTGGCCCCGCAGGAGAAAATCTCGTTAGATTCGCTGTTATTGAAATTGAAAACTGGCGGTCCCTCGGAAGGGCAGGAATCGGTGCGGTCATGGGATCGAAGAAGCTCAAGGGAATCGTTTTTCACGGCAAGAAACGGAGAGCGATCGCTGACCTTCCATTGCTGAAAAGACTGTCCAAAGAATTTAAAGACCGCGTCAAGGATAATCCAACCGTTCACATCTACAAAAAGTATGGAACCCCCATGCTGGTCTCCATCATGAATACCATTGGCGCGTTTCCCACCAAATACTGGTCGAAAGGAACCCTGGAGGGATGGGAAGGAATCAGTGCGGAAAGCCTGATGGAACATTGTGAGGTCACTCCCTCTGCCTGTCCCCACTGTTTTATGGCCTGCGGAAAGGTGTCCCGGGTCAAGAAGGGACGGCATCAGGGCCTCCGTATCATGGGGCCTGAATATGAGACCATCTATGCATTTGGCGGGCTCTGCATGGTCAAATCGATTGAGGAGATCATCTACCTCAACGACCTCTGCGATCGACTGGGAATGGATACGATCACAGCAGGAAACCTGGCGGCTTTTGCCATCGAGGCCTCAGGAAAGGGAAAAATCAAGGATAAACTCAGTTACGGGGATGCTGATGCCATTGCTGAGATTTTAAAAAAGATTGCCTATCGAAAAGGTGTGGGAGAAATTTTATCGGAAGGGGTTCGCCATGCCGCATCCGTCTGGGGAATGGAGAAAGATGCGATCCATGTGAAGGGGCTGGAGCCTGCCGGTTTTGACCCCAGAGTGCTCAAGGGAATGGGGTTGGCTTATGCGACTTCGGATCGGGGCGCTTGCCACCTGAGGGCCACCTTTTATAAATCAGAACTGTCAGGACAGATTAATCCTGACCAGATCAAAGGGAAAGCCCGTCTCTTCATCGATTATGAAGATAAGATGACCCTTTTCGATGGACTGATCCTCTGCCGTTTTTATCGGGACCTCATTACCTGGACCGATCTTGAAGAGATTCTTCGGGCGGTCTGTGGCCTTCCTTTGAAAAAGAAAGGCCTGAAAGCAATCGCCTCGAGAATCATCAATCTGGCAAGAGAGTTCAACCGGCAGGAAGGGGTGACCAAAAAAGACGATAAACTTCCCCGCCGGTTTTTCCGGGAAGTCCTTCAGGAAACAGGAAAAACCATTCAACCCGATGAGCTGGAGGTCATGTTGAAGGAGTATTACCAGTTGAGGGGGTGGACATGATCCATTTTAGGAGCTTGAAGGGAAAGATCATTCTCAGCGTGATCATCGTCGTGGTGGTCATTGAAGGGGTGTTTCTCTACCTTAACATCCGGTCCCTTTCTCAGCAGATGATTGACAAGACCGAAGAGGAGGCCTTCAACCTCAGCGAAACGATTCGTCTGAGCATTCGTTATGCGATGATTAAAGACCGTCGCGACGAATATCAGAGGATCATTGACGATGTCGCCCAGCGAAAGGGGATTGTGGAGGTCAGAATATTCAACAAGGCCGGCGAGATTACGGTCTCTTCGGATCGGGCAAAAGTGGGAACGGTCGTCGATATGAAGGCCGAGGCCTGTTATGGATGCCACCGGGAAGACGAAGCCAAAGTTCTTCTTCCCTCCGACAGCAAAACACGTGTCTACCACGCGGACACCCATAGACTTCTCGGATTGATCAACCCGATTTATAACGAACCCTCCTGCCATCCCTGCCATCCGAAGAATGTCAATGTCTTAGGCGTCCTCGATACGATGATCTCCCTTGAAGAGTTTGATAAGGAAAAAGCCCAGCTCTATAACCGGATGATGCTCTCGGGTGTCATCAGTGTCATTGTGCTCAGCGTTTTGTCTAGCTTGCTTCTGACGCGGTTTGTCAACCGACCTATTGATAAACTTCTCACCGCTACCAAAACTGCGGCTTTGGGGGATCTCGACCACACCGTGCGGGTGAAGTCGCATGATGAACTCGGAGAGCTCTCTGACTCCTTTAACAATATGATCGCAGAACTGAAGCGGTCTCGCGATGCGATTGAGGGGTGGACCCAGACCCTGGAACAACGTGTGCAGGAACGGACCCGGGAGCTTCAGGAAGTTCAGGATCAATTGATCCGGGCGGGTAAGATGGCTGCTCTTGGAGAACTGGCCGCGGGAGTCGCCCATGAGATCAACAATCCTCTGACCGGCGTTCTCACCTTCAGTTCCCTGATGCTGAAAAAAACGGAAGAAACCCATCCCTGGAAAAAGGACCTTGAGAATATCGTCCAGCAGACGACCCGGTGCCGGAATATTGTCAGGGGACTTCTGGACTTCGCTCGACAGAGGAAACCTGACAAGAAAGAGTGTGACATCCATTCCCTTATTGAGAGGACGCTCACGTTTGTCGAAAATCAGGCTCGGTTCCAGAACGTTAAGATTGTGAAGAATCTAAACCCTGATATGCCAATGATCTCCATCGATGCAGATCAAATCCAGCAGGTCTTTATGAATATCGTCATCAATGCGGCCGATGCCATGGGAGGCGATGGTGGCACCCTGACGATCAAGACCGGTTTTAATCATGGAATCGCTGAGATCTCTTTTACGGATACCGGATGTGGCATTTCCAAGGAGAATCTCTCAAAACTCTTTACCCCCTTCTTTACGACTAAAGAGACAGGAAAGGGAACGGGATTGGGATTAGCCATCAGCTACGGAATCATTCATAGCCATGGTGGGGAAATTGCAGCAGAGAGTGAGCCTGGAAAGGGTTCAACCTTTCGAATCAAACTTCCGATTGGAAAGCAGGAGGGGGAGATGGGGAGATCGGGCGATGAGGGGAAGGGATAGATCGATAAATGACTTTTGATTATTTAATGTTCTTCAGGAATTCATCCATACGAATTCCAGATTCTTCTTCATTGAAACCGCTTGCCCCCAGGAGATAGGACTTTTTTTGGACCACAAAAATCTTCCCCTGATGAACATTCTCTCCCCTTAATGTTTCTGCTTTGAATTGATAAACCTTTCCATTCCTGGTAAGGTCGTCCCTATATTGCTTTAAAGCATTGGCCGCTTCCTGAGAATTTTTGAAAATAGCGATGAAGAGTTTAGGCTCTTTCGCTCCGTCCTTTCCCTGATAGGTCCCCTGAAAACCTCTTCCTAAATATTTGCGCCCCAATAGCCCTTCCGTAAAATACTGAACCGAGCCCGTTTTGAGGCCTTCTCTTGGAAAGAATCCTATTTCCCTGGGCGGAGGCAACGAGTTGGGAATGTTTTTAGAAATGAGCAGAGACCAACGCTTCAAGAGGTCCGGATTCGATTCTGTTCCGTAGAGCATAATAAAATATTTATCTTGATAGAAAATACCTGCCTGGCCCTCAATAAATGATTCCAGCCCAACCCCACCTCCACCCTCTCCATCTCTAAACCTCGAAAATATTCCAAAGGCATGAAGCACACTTCCCATATCATAGATGTCCAGCTCGATCTGATTCTCCTTATCTTTCTGGTTTTGATAAATCGCAAAGACCGACTTTTGAAATCCATACTTGAAAAAGAGTTCAGCCTGACCGTTGATCCGCTCAAAGAGTGTCTTCTTCGTGTAGGTTTTAGGTCCATCCACCAGGCTCCATCCTTCGGGAAGATTCCTCTGCGGAACGAGAGACTGAAGAGAAGTCGCTCCTTCAGATAGGTTTCCCCAGGCTAAAAGAAGAAAGAAAATAAAAAAGACAGCCGTTTTCATGTGGATCCAGTTGTATAGACATCGATTTATAAAATCCCTCCCTACCTCCCTTTGCCTGCCTCCAGCAGGTGAAAAGCGTCCCCAGAGGGAGGAATTACCCCTCTTTGGAAAAGAGGGGTGAGGGGAGATTTTCCGATGTCGGTTTCAAATCATTTATGAAGGCCTAAGTAACGTTTGTACCACCTTCATCTGCGCCTTCACATCAAGACCTCTCCTGCAGACCACGGAGCAGGAGGAGCAATCGGAACAGAGCTGAATATTCTTTGCCAATTCCTTATCCTCCAAAGCCTCCCGGATGAGTCGATCCTCCCCATAACCCTCATGATAGGCAACGACCCTTAACAGGTCCTGATGGGCAACTCCGTAAGAACATTCTCCGCTGCATCCTCCACAAAAGGTACATATCCTACCCCGAAGGAAGCCATGATATCTCTTCAATTCATCGATGTTCTGCTCCGTCAGCAACGTTCGCATGACGGCAGCGCACTCTTCTATTTCTTCGACGGTGGTGACTCCTGGTACAGCGCAAGATACATTCTGATCCGTGAGCACATATTTCAGCGCGGCCTGGTGTGGATTGAGGCCTCCCATCTTCTCTTTCTTATATCCGCCGGACTGTGTCTTCATGGCCACAATCCCTATTCCCGACTTGGCGGCAAGGGCGACGGCCTCTTTCAAATTCTTGGAATGGGTAAAATTGTATGAGACGAGCGCCACATCATGCTGATTCGATTGCGACGCCTCTTTCAAAAGGGAAGCCATATTGCTGTGGGATGAAAAGCCGGTGAACCGCGCCTTCCCCTCTTTTTTCATCTTTGTCATGAATTCGAAAAGTTTCGGATCGGATACTTCCTTTGTTGAATTGAAATTGTGCCAGATGAGTACGTCGATATACTCGGTCCGAAGTCTGCGAAGGCTTCTCTCGACGGAGGCCCTCATCTTCTTTTCATCTCCGTCATGAACCTTCGTCTGGATAAATACCTGCTGCCGTTTTCCTTCGAAGGCCTTCCCCACCAACTCCTCATTCCGTCCCCCCATATAGCAGTCTGCCGTATCATAAAAATTGATGCCGAGATCAAACGCCCGCTGGAGCACGGCCGGATCACTGCAGTTCATCACTCCCATGGAGACAGAGGTCACTTTCAAACCTGTCTTTCCTAAAGTTCTCTGCTCAACTTTGGCTCCCTGTTCTGATTTCCCAAAAGAAGTACCTTCCAACCATGGGATCGTTGCAATTCCTAATACCGTGGCAGAAACGTTTTTCATGAATTTACGTCGGTCCATCTTGTTTGATGACATAATCCCTCCCACATTTTTTCAGTCAATTAATTATATCCTACATTATTCAATTGGCAATGGTTCCCACTGCGTTAATTTTCTTATTGTCTTATTGGCAGGAATGCGGTATCTATTTCGTCGTTCAAAGGATGAATTGTTAATCAGGCCATAATTGTATGGACAATAAGACTGAGGCCTCAACCGTTCATGCTGAGCTTGTCGAAGCATGAATGACTGGGGATGCACCCTTCGACAGGCCTGTCCTGAGTAAACCGTTCACCCTTCGAGAGCCTCAGGGCGAACGGTTAGTCGAAGGGCTCAGGGTGAACGGTAATGAACAAATCGGAAGAAAGAATATGTCTAATCAATTACGGACTCCTTAGTAATTAAAAACAATAGATCACCCAAATTTAATAAGAAAAAGATGAAGGTGGGATATGAGCCGCAGACGCTTCGTTGATTTAAGCTTGCCCATTGAATCAGGTCTCCCGAGTGATCCTCCAAGGATGATCCCAAAGATCGATTATATCGACCACGTACAGGGGGCCGACCAGATGAAGGATTACTTTCCGGGCGTTACCACTGACCACTTGCCTTGTGGCTTGGGCTGGGCCATGGAATACCTGACGCTGACCACACATTCGGGAACACACCTGGATGCGCCCTATCACTATCATCCAACCATGGACAGGGGAAAACCCTCATTGACGATTGACGAGATCCCTCTTGATTGGTGTTTTAGCAACGGGGTGGTTCTCGATTTTCGTCATAAGGCGGATGGCGCACGAATTACAGTACGTGACATAGAAAACGAATTGGAACGAATCAACTACGAGATTCATCCCTTAGACATCGTTCTGATCCAGACTGGTGCTGATGATGCATGGGGTACGCCGGAGTATTTAACCAGAGGGGCGGGAATGGATCGGGAAAGCACTCTCTTTCTTACAGAAAAAGGAGTGCGGGTGGTGGGTATTGATGCCTGGAGCTGGGATAGGCCTCTTCCTTTTCTCACGAAAGAATTCAAAGAAACCGGAGATCCGAGGGTCATCTGGGAGGCTCACTTTGCGGGAATTGAAATCGGGTACTGTCATATGGAGAAGTTAGGAAACCTGTCAGCCATTGGAAGGCCTCATGGATTTACGGTCTGCTGTTTCCCAATCAAAATCAAGAAAGCCAGCGCAGGCTGGGTCCGACCCATCGCCATCATCAACGAAGAATGACACTGCCATTCGGTAATGGTCATTTCTTGAGGCCTGTCAGCAGCTGCTATCCGAACCGGCCATCCCTTCTCTTTCTTCCTGAAACATTCATTTCCCTTATTTTAGAAAAAGGTGTATATTACAACCGCAAATGAGTAATGTGGATGGTCGTTCAAGAAAGGGTCTGTTCTGCAAAGCATGAAGATTAAAAAGGGGGGTTAAGGCCATGACAAAGGAGTCAAGTGTTCCCGTAAAGGCGAGTATTTTATTGATATTTACAACGAGATTGTTGTTTCTTTTGACATTGGTTATTCTTAGTGCCTGCACTAATCTCCGTACCGTCAAAATACCTCAGGAATATAGCAGCGCCGAAAGCAAAATTGCTATTGCATCTGTCGAAATTAGCGACATAAATATACCTTCAAGTGGTTGGGGAATGTTGTTCGGTGCTTTCGGGTACCTGATAGAAGAAGAGATTACCGCACCCAAGCGAGCGGCACTGGCACAAAATATTAAGGAAGTTTGGGGCAATTGGCGTCCTGAGACTGTTCTCCGTGGTAAACTCGCGGAGGAACTTACCAAGAGAGGGAGAATAGTGATTCAAGAAGATGAAATTATCCCTTTGCCAGAGAAAATACGGGCACAACTCAGTCCAAAAATGGAAAATCACGAAGCCGCACTATTATGGTATAATCCTCGCATCACCGTGTTTAACCATTCCACAATCATAAACCGCTATAATCCCACGGCTATCATGGAAACAGGCTATGATAACTTTTACATTGGAAAAGACTGGGCGGTCTTCGCAATGCTAATAAAGATAGTGGATCCCCGTACTAATAATGTAATAGCGCGAAAACGTGTAGTTGCCCGCGTAACCACAGGGAAATATAACCTTAAAGATCCAACCCAGCTTCAACAGTTTGCCGCAGATTTCAAGACTGGCTTCGACAATGCTGTGGCAAAGGCCGTTCCAAAAATGTTGGATGATATAGGTCTATAAGAATTCTCTCTGCCATTGCGGTTTTTTGAAGTGGTGGGTTGCCCCCTCGCCTTATCTCTATTTTTATACTCTCTTTCTAACGGAAATCATCGGCACTTGCCGTTGACTTATTTTCACTATTTGGTGTACCTGTTCAAACGGACGGGTAGTTTTGGGTTTAACCCAGGTTGATTTTGTGGGTGTCTTCTTTTTGGTAAATTTGGGGGCTGTATTCGACGACCAGTGTGTCTTCCAAACCCTGGAAGAGATGGCCGCAGCGGGGCTTCACTCTAATTCTATCTCCTTTTTCAAGAATCTTTTCTTCTTTTTGTAGTGTATCCATATCAAAAAAAACGGCTCTTATTTTTCCCTGAAAGATATAGAAAATTTCTTCTTTGTTCTCATGGAAATGGTTTCCCCTTGAAAACCCTTTCCTGATCTGAAAAGCAGCTATGTGGAGCATTGCCTCCTGATTGGAAATCTGTGCGAACCCCCCTCTTTCCTCTTCCCACCTCTTTGCTCCAGGGATTTCTCTTGTGTCAGGCAGTCTTTCAATGATCACTTTATCCAAAGCGATGCTCGCTTGATTACTCAGATTTCAAAAAATGATTACGGAGATATAATGGGATAGCCGGCTTGTTTCCAGGCCTCGACTCCGCCTCCGAGGCATTCAACCTTCTCGAATCCCAGGGCAATCAGTTTTGCTGCCTCACGGGCAGCGCTCTTTTCCTGGGATCACGCGCAGTAAAAAACAATCTCCTGATTCTTGGTGAGAGAGGGACCTCCCAATTTAAACTCGTTGAGGGAGATCGCCCCTTCCAGCCTCACCTTCTTAAACTTCTCCTCATCCTCGTATGCACAGACGAGAAGCGCCTTCCCCTCCTTCACTTTCTGACGAACTTCTTCGACAGACACTCTTTTGGGTTCTTCCATCCTATTCCTCCTCGACCAGGATGCTTATTGAGATTTCTGAAAAAGTCCAGAAATCTCTGTAATCAATTTTTAAAATCTCCGTAATCAGAGAGCAAAAAGCAGTTTTTCAGAGCGCTCATATTTATAACCCACACTCCCATGAAAAGCACCCGATTTTGGATTATTGATTATTCATTTCTTTTGAATTATGATGCAATTTAGAGAGGTTGATTATGGCGGGATATACAGATGAACATGCACGGGCAGGGATTGATGCCCCACTTCCAAAAATCGAATGCTTTGAGAATCAATTTAATCATTATGAGATTACCATCTCCATCCCAGAATACACCTCGGTCTGCCCGAAATCAGGGTTGCCCGATTTTGGAACGATTAACATCCGATATATTCCTGGCAAATGGTGTGTTGAATTAAAATCTCTAAAGGAATATATCCTCGCCTACCGAAACCTGGGAATCTTTTACGAAAATGCGGTCAATCGAATCCTACGGGACTTTGTGAAGGCATCAAAACCGGTTTACGCCGTGGTCACCGGTGAGTTCAATGTCCGGGGGGGAATGAAGAGTACCATCGAGGCCACCTATCAACCTAAAGCTCCTGCCAAGAAGGGAAAATAATGTCACAGAATAAAAAAATCCTTTTCCTCTGCACCGGCAATTCTGTTAGAAGCCAGATGGCAGAGGGGTTGATGAGGTTCCTCGGTGGAGAGGGTTGGAAAATCCAGAGCGCAGGAATCATTTCATCCTATGTCCATCCGCTTGCCATCCGTGCCATGGAAGAGATCGGAATTGATATTTCCGGGCAGACGTCGAAATCTATGGATCAATTCCGTAACGAACAATTCGATTATGTCGTCACCCTTTGCGACCATGCGGCCATGGTCTGTCCAAATTTTCCAGGTAAGGCAAAACGGATCCATTGGCCCTTTGAGGACCCTGCCGGCGTGATTGGGACAGTCGAAGAAAGGTTTGTCGTGTTTCGTAGGGTGAGGGATGAGATTAAAACAAAAATCGAAGAATTTTTAAAGTCCCGGAGTTCTTAATCATTCAAAAATCTATTTTTGACTTCCACTCTTTTAAAGCCTTCAGATGACAGGTCTCGTTCATTAACGAAAGAACATATCTTTCTCTTTTGTGCTGAATCAAATTGATTGCAGTCGTATCCTGTGCGATCTGCCAGAAATGGGAATTGTCTATTCCTAAAATCCCACAGATGAGCACCTTGTTGACGACCCGGTGCGAAACAAGAACGATGGTGTCTTCGGGATGTTTCTTAATCATCTCTTCCAGCGCAGTCATGGCCCTGATCCGTATCTCATCCAAACTCTCTCCGTCCGGAAGTTTAAACAGATGGGGTTCATCTCTCCATTGCCGGTAACGGTCCTGATCCATTTCTCTTACTTCCTGGAGGGGACGCCCTTCCCAGCTCCCAAAACTCATATCAATGAGCCCTTCTAAGGGTTGAACCTTTAAGTTCTGAAATTTCGCTATCCGTTCTGCTGTTTGCCAGGCCCGTGAAAGGGGGCTTGAATAGATACCCTGGAGTGAAATTTCTTTAAAATATTCCCCTGCCAGCTCTGCCTGTTTCAGACCTGTCTCATCGAGAGGGACATCCGTCCTTCCCCGGAAAATCTCTTCTTTATTCCATGCCGTCTGTCCGTGACGAACCAGATAGATCGAAGTCATCATGATCCCTTTCTAAAAACGTTATTCGGCAACGCCGTAGCTCAAAAGGTATTTGGAAACGAAAAAATCCGAAATCCGAATATCGAAATCCGAAACAAATTCAAATTTCCGAAATCCAAATGTTTTAAACATTATTTTTTCGAACATTCGAAATTTGTTCATTTGAGATTGTTTCGAATTGGTCCTGCTGGACGCTTCGCCCGGATTTCGTGCTTCGAATTTATGATCCACCTAACCCCATAACACTTCCTTGCCATTTCGAACAAAATCTATTGCCTGAGAAACTAACCGGCTACCCTTAACACACCCGAGCCTTGAATTCTTCCCTGTTTTAAAAGAAGGAGGGCCTGGTTCGCCTCTGTCAATTCAAATTCTTGAACTTCCGGGACAATGGGAATTTTAGCTGCCAGTGAGAGAAAATCTTCGGCATCTTTCCTGGTGATGTTAGCTACACTTTTAATCTCCTTTTCATCCCAGAGATGCCTGGAATAGTCCAGGGGCGGAATGGAGTTCCTCTTTCGAATCACTGCCATCACCAGTCTTCCACCCTTTTCCAATAACTGTAATGCAGTAGGCACTGTCTCCCCAACCGGAGTAAAGTCAATCGCACAATGGAGTTTATGAGGAGGTTGATCCCCGGGCCTTCCGGTCCATGAAGCTCCCAATCGTTTTGCCAAATGCTGATGTTCCTCACCTCTTGTAAAAACAAAAACCTCATATCCCCGATATTTTGCCATCTGAATGACAATGTGAGCAGAGGCTCCGAATCCGAAAAGTCCCAGGGTCTGGCCCTTTTTAATACCTGATAGCATCAAATCCCGGTATCCAATGGCGCCAGCACAGAGAAGCGGAGCGGCTTGAGAGTCAGAAAACCTTTCGGGAATCAAATAGGCATAGTTCTCACGAACAACCATATATTGAGCATAACCCCCATGGGCGTCACATCCAGTTCCTTTAAAATCCGGGCACAGGTTCTCATTCCCTGCCATGCAGAAATCGCACCTGCCACAGGCCGAATGGATCCAGGCAATGCCAACCCGATCTCCCAACTTGAACCGTTTTATCCCCGAACCCAGACCGGCCACCCTTCCAACAATCTGATGGCCTAAGATCACGGGAAGTTTCGGCTGAAGCCTTCCTTCGATCTCATCAAGTTCCGTATGGCAAAGGCCGCAGACAGAAACTTTGACTAAAATCTCTTCATGACCGGGATTCGGAACAGGCAGGTCTTCCATGTTCAAGGGTGCTTCTTCAATGGTCGCTGTCTCTCTCAGCACCATGGCCTTCATCTCGTCATTCTCCTCCTCTTCGAGCCCATCCTATAACATCAGAGATCTGTTTTCAATCATTTCGACTTCCCATAATAGGCTTTTCCAGGGCCTTTTCAAAAAAACAGTCCAAAACCCGCTTCGAAGTCTTCTCTTTTTGAATTGAAAATTCTCCACTTCGATTTTTTCTCAGGCTGAAAACAGTTCTCTCCTCAAAAAGCATCAAAAGCAAATCAGCCCATGTGTAAGTACCGGTCTTAATTTCATCTTTTAGTCCCCGGAATAAGCCTTTCGAGGTCGTCCCCTCTTCCAACTCCCCTTGATCCATCTTTCCTTTAATGAAATTAATAACCCTGGTCAGACGAAGAAGAGTTACCATATCCAGGCGATTAAATTCTTTCGTTTCGATCGGAAGCGCACTGGATCGCCATTGAGAGAGGTGGGATGGCAAGATTCTATCCTTATTGCATTTCTCAAAGAGAGAGGTCCCTGGAGTGGGATAATAGATGCTCGGCCCGATCAGAACTCTCTCTCCCATGAGATAGACCAGGGTGTTGACCATTTCCTCAACAGTTTGGCCGGGCATCCCCAGGATCGCATAGGCCACCACATGGAGCCCGGCCTGTTGTGCTTCCGTCAAGACATCGTGGAATTCGGCAACCGGCTGAGGTCGCCTCATCTTTTTCTTTGTTAAAGGCTCCGAGCTGACAAAGGAGAGGTTGAGCGTATGGAAACCCGCCTTCTTCATCAAATCAAGAAGTTCTCTATCCAGGGAGGCAAAGGAGATGCCGTTCATCGCGGAAAGTTCAAGCCTGTTCGCTCCGAATGTCTCTATGATCAGTCGCATCAACGTCTTTGCCCGTGCCGTATTAAAGGTGAAGTTGTCGTCTTCGATATCGAATGCCTCGATTCCATATTTTTTACTGCACTCGATCATCTCCTGAAGGACGTTCTCCGGACTCCGCACTCTGAAAGAAGAACCCATGACAAGGTGAGCTGAACAGTAAGCGCATCCATGGGGACAACCCCTGCTCGTGAGGATCATGGTTGATCTTTGCTTGTTGATTCGATATCGGTCCGGGTGGAGGAGATCTCTTGCGGGGGGCGGGATGGAGTCGAGATCAGGGATAAAACTTCGGAGGGGATTAATATGGATCTCCCCATTTCGCTTATATCCAATGCCATCAATTAGACCAATCCCATCCTGTTTACCTTTTCTAAGACAATTCATGAGATATGACAGGCGATACTCCCCTTCTCCCATGATGACATAATCAACGAACGGACTCTTTAAAACTTCCTCCGGGTCGCAACTTACATGAGAGCCTCCCATCACCACGATCTTCTTAGAATCCCACTCCTTGATGAGTTGAGCGACCTTAAGCGCCTCCCCATGATAGGGAGTAAAGGAAGACGAGATCCCGAAAATATCTGCTTTCGACTTCTCGATCTCCTTTCTGATCTCCTCCCACTCCATTCCAAAATGGTAAAAACCCGTATAGAGTTTGAAAGGACTTCGATCCTGGAAAGGATAAAAATCCTTGAGATAAGAAAGTTCAGGAGGAATGGGTATGGATTTTCTTTTTTCAATCTGAGAATCGAGGATTTCTACTTCATGGCCTTCTTTTATTAATGAAGCTGCAAGATAGGCCAGCCCGATCGGCTGTGTCCGAATGGACGTCTGATAAAAATCTTGTACCGGAGGTTGAATCAGAAGGGTTTCCATGGTGTTACAGGGGAAGTATAATCAACACAGGGTCAATTGTCTATTTTCAGGCAAGATTAAACATTTATTGGTAAGCCATGAACAGGAAACCAAAATATATGATGGAAAGATTAAAAATCAGAAATGCTTTTACCTTCGACGCCCACTTCAAAGAATATAGGCGTTTCAATGTGAAACCTTAATACCTGCTTTATCTGTCAAAAAAACATAGAAGCAACTTAACAGATTCCCTGTATTCGTGAATTTTGAAAATCATTTCTCTATACAATCCTCCATAATTTTCACGACCTCATTTTTAACAGACCTCATTCTTAACATTCTAATCTCAGGTGTTGACAATTTTAGAGGGATTTTATAGAGTGCAATCACTTATTTATTTCAATAACAGATCAAGGGGGGAGAGATGACAACAAAAGAGATCTTCAACGAAATGCAGAAAAGGATGGATGCCAACCCTGGGAAGCTCGCAGGAATGAAGGGGGTTTTCCAGTTCGATATTGGCGGAGCGGATGCAGGGATTTACGCCGTAGCGATTGGTGATGGAAAGGCTGTCATCAGTGAGGGCGCTTCTTCTTCGGCCGATATCACCATCATCATGGCTTCCAATGACTTTGACGACATGGTTGGAGGCAGGCTCGATCCAATGGCCGCTTTTATGGGGGGCAAGCTTAAGGTCAAAGGCGATATGATGCTGGCCATGCAGCTTCAGGGCCTGCTTACATGAAGTTTCACGATTCTGCTTGGAGATGTGTGGACAAGGCAGAGCTTTGGAAAAAGCCTGTTTCTATGATCTTGGCTCTTTAAATTTTTGTGTCGGCTTATAATAAGCCGTTGGTTACTCAGGGCATGGTGAAAGACCCAGAGTGTAGGGGTTTGGATATTTTAGCCAATCCACTCCGATGACGGGAGAACGCAATTCTCCTATACTCATCTTTGGATAATTTACCTGAAAGATTCACCTCGTTAAATAAGAGATAAGGATAATGATGCTAACGATGACAATAACGACCAGTAACCAGCCCCCATACATTAAAAAGTTTAAAAAGCGAGTTAACCATTTCCGCTTCCCCTTCTTCTGTTCCTGAACAACCGTTTCTTTTACTTCTTGAACTGTCGCCGTTTCCATCACGTCCTCCTTTCTAAACGAGCCTCATTGGTTTTTGTCAAATAGCCCTCGAAAAGAATTAAGTTGGAATTTTGGCCAAAGGTCTCTCTTCCTTAAGAGACTTCCTATAATAAGATTCCCCCTGAGTTGACAGGGCCTTTTCTGCCTTTCCTCTAAAATATGACATCGCACAAATCATCAGCACGCCCGACAAAATCACAAGTGCGAAAATAATGGTAGGGTGCACAGGCAACCGGGTGATCAATGCCCATACGATGAAATTGCCAACGAGCGGCCCGACCACACTTAGAAATCGCTTCATATCTTCCTCCTTGAATAAGTTAACCTTAACATTGATAATGATTAAAAGGCACCTCCTTGAAGCGAAGCAGAAACAAATCTGATATGCTTCAGGGAAAGAATCTCAATCTTAGCCCAGGAGGTGCCGTATGGAATTGTACTGTGGAATGGATTTGCA
>VGRY01000074.1 GCA_016875195.1 Deltaproteobacteria bacterium | reverse complement strand
TTAGCGCCCATAGATCTTCACCTCTCTCCACAGAATTTTATTCAGAAAATAAGTGTATCTTTAAAAAAGGTAGATTGTTTTCTATTCTATCAGATTTCTGGAGTTTAAAAGAAATTGTTTTTAAAAAGGATTTTTTCGAAATCCACAATCTCTGTGGAATGGTTGTGGAATGAGGGGCTCCCTTTCTTTACAGTTAAGGCTTCAAGCTCTTTGCTTAATTATTAGGCAGGACTAACTGATTGTAATATTTCGGTAAACCCCGTTAGAAAGCCCGTTGCTTGTAACGAGGATAAATAAATCACTTTTTGAATGAGCATGGAGTTTAAATTCGCGCTTGGCCCGTCCTGCAGGAATGTGCAAATTTTCTAACGGGGTAAAGATAGAATTTAAAAGGTTCACAACTATTTTTTCAGATACCTTCCCAGCACTTGTTCGTTGAATTCCTGGCTTATGAAATCGCCATTGACGATGATGGAAGGCGTTCCCATAACAGGAACTTTATTCCCTACGGCGATATCCTCCATCATTTTCTTCTTCCCTTTTCCGCTTTCGAGAGCTTCTTTGAAGATCTTCACATCGTAGCCTTTTGTTTTCAACATTTCTTCCACTTTTTTTGTGACAACGCTAATCTCTTCTCTGACGATAACCTGCCCCTCTGGAGAGAAGAAGAAGTCGTGAACCATCCAGAAAGCTTCATCGCTCACCAGCTGCGCTGAGGCTGCAATCTCAGAGAGTTCAAATGATCCCTGCAGCGCTTTCAGAGGAAAATGTTTGAAGACATATCGTATTTCCTGAGGATGATTTTCCAGCATCTTCTCTATCTTCGCCCAGGATAACTGACAGTAAGAACATTTAAAATTTGAAAATTCAACGATCGTCACCTTTGCATCCTTATTTCCCCTGAAAGTCGATTTTTCAACCTCAAACTGATTCATATTATATTTTCGGGGCTTCGGTTGGCCAGCCTCTTTGATCGCCACATTCTCACCTTTGATGACGAGCGCTCCCAGGATAATCTTTTCGCCAGCTTCATCTACGTAAACGATGACGGGCATCTCCCGGTCCGGAGCAAGAACCATCAATTTCACAGAGAAAAAGCCTGGCAAAGGACTGCTCTTCTTTTCTACAAACCTGACTTCCATCTCACTCGGTATCCGCATATGGGCCCTTGCCGTCTCAATAGCAACCCGAACAATCTTATCCGCCTGTGAAAAACCAGGGATGGAGAAGAAAACCAAAGTCAAAAAAATGGTTCCAGCAATAATCTTTTTCACGATATCTCCCTCCTCAATTTCTGGATGGTATCTCTGTAGCTCGCAGTCTTGAAGATTCCTGTTCCCAGGACAAAGATGTCTCCACCTGCCTTCGAAACTTCTCCGATATTTTCTAATTTGATACCTCCGTCCACCTCGATCTCAACGGGATAGTGATTTCGGTCAATCGTCTTTCTCAACTGTTCGACTTTCTTCAGAACTTCCGGGATAAACGCCTGCCCCCCAAATCCGGGGTTGACCGACATGAGAAGAACGAGGTCAATCTCATCGAGAACAGAAGAGAGTTTCTTCAGAGGGGTGGCAGGGTTGAGTACTATACCGGGTCTTACTCTCAACTGACGAATCTTTCTCACCATCTGTCTCAAGTTCCGACAGACTTCGGCATGAATCGTGATCCAGGTAGCTCCCGATTGTGCAAAGGCTTCGATGTATCGCTCCGGTTCTTCGATCATCAGGTGTACATCCAGGGAAAGAGAGGTTAGTTTTCTCAAACCAGACACCACCAGAGGTCCTATGGTGATATTGGGAACAAAATGTCCATCCATCACATCGACATGGATTACATCTGCCCCAGCTCTCTCCACCGCACGCACCTCTTTATCGAGCCTGCTGAAATCGGCAGATAGAATCGAAGGCGCTATCTTCTTCAATTTAACCTCCATATTAAACTTATACTAACAGGTTTCTTTTTATAATTCTATCACTGTTTGATCCGTGAGGGTAAGTCTTTCCACGCCGGCGTCTGTGATAAGATAATCGTCTTCCAAACCGATGATCCCCCTACCTGGAAAAACAAACATGGGTTCTAACGCAATAACCATTCCTACCTCAAGCTTCTGATTGAACCTTGGAGTGAGAATAGGATACTCATCAATCTCAAGACCCAACCCATGACCAATGAACCTTGCCTTTCCCTCTCCATAACCATTGAAGTGATCTTTCAGGCCCGTTTTTTGAACCCTTTTCAAAGCAAGGTGGTATAAGTCCGCGCAGGAAACACCAGGTTTTGCCTCTTCCTTGAAGAGAGAATGGATCTCCAAGGAAAAATCGTGCGCTCTCCTCAGTTCATCCGGTAATTCACCAATGACCAGCGTTCGAAACTGATCAGCCACATAGCCATTGATCCCAACGCCATAATCGATTCCAATCGGTTCGTCCCTCTCGATTCTGCGAAAACTTGCCCCCTGAGCCATTGCTGGGGTATTGCCCCTTCCGCCGTGAGGGCTATCGAGAAAAGAGGTAATGGCGCCATTTCCTCCGGAAAGGACATGGGCGTAGGTCATTTCCTGGTTCCATCCGCGCATGCGAAGGACACCCATGTGGCCTTCTCTGCGAGCGATCAAGGCTAGGTGGCCATCGACTTCAAGCTCTGTCATGCCTTCCCGAATAATTTCTTTGATCTCCATATATCCTTTATGGAGAATCCCGGCTGCCCTTCGAATCTGTTCGATTTCATAGGGAGTCTTAATCATCCTAAGTCGCAGAATGGCATCGGATACATCCGACCATTCAAATTCTGGGAAGACCTGCTGATAACGGGAGTAGAGATTGATGGGTAGGACATCCATTTCCAGGCCGATTTTTCTGTGGCCTAAGAAACCAAAATCATTCAGGACCTTTTTGATCTGGCCTCTTCCCGCTGCAAGGATGACATGTTTTAATGGAGATTCATATCTTGCCCTCTCGAAGGCCTTCTGAACCATGAGAATCGCCTCGCCTTTGCAGGGAACAAAGAGGATAGAAGACTGGATGGTTCCTGAAAAGTAGAAGAGATCCGCATTCTGGAGGATGAGGGCGCCATCGAGTTCCATCTCCTGAAGGCATCCCTGGAAGCTCCTGATCCTGTATTCAATTTCCTGTATCGGTACGGTTTCCATGTCTTTCTCTAAGAAGGTAAAATTTTGTTCACCTCATTACCTTGATAACTCCCCCTTACCCCCTCTTAATTTAAGAGGGGGGAAGATGGATGGGGGCGTTAGATTGGGAGGTATTGAGGGTTAGGATAAAATCATCCACACAAATACCATTTGATGATTCAGTATAAGAAAAAAGTCCTCTTTGGATCAAGGAGAAGCTTTTTTGATGAGCCTCGCAATAAAAAAACCGTCCATTTCATCCTTCGGAGGAAAGGTCTTGAGGTATCTATTTCGAATGAGGGGATGAAATTTCTCTGGCAGGACCTCAGCCATCGGATCGAGTCGAAACTCTGGATGATTCTTGAGAAAACTTTCAACCACCTCCTCGTTCTCCTCACGGAAGACCGTACAGGTGCTGTAGCCGAGAACACCTCCGCTCTTCACATACATGGAGAGGTTGTTTAGAATCGCCGTTTGCAGTTCGCTCAATCGTTTAATGTCCTCCTCTCCTTTTCTCCACTTCAAGTCCGGGTTTTTCCGGAGGGTTCCCAAACCCGAACAGGGAACATCCGCGAGGACTCGATCGAACATCATTGTTTCAGGGAGGGGATGGGTTGAATTCCGAATCATTGTCTTCACGATCGTAATTCCCAATCTGACACATATCTCTTTGATCAGGTCATTTTTCTCTTTGCTGAGATCAAGGGCACAGATCTCTCCCCTATTCTCCATCTTCTGAGCGATATGAGTCGTCTTCCCCCCTGGGGCAGCACAACCGTCCAGGATTTTTTCTCCTGGCTTTGGGTCCAGCACAGAGGTAACCAACTGAGAAGCCTCATCCTGAATGATATAGGGGCCTTCTTTGAAAAAAGGTAACTCAGAAACAGGAGGTGGAGAATCCAATTGGATCCCATCTTCTGAAAAAATGGTAGGAGAGGCAGCCAGTTCTTTGCTCCTTAACCTCTCCATCAATTCTTCCCTACTATTCTTTAAGGTATTCGTCCGAAGGGTTAAGGGAGAAATCTGATTATTGAATGTGCAAATTTTAGCGGTCTCTTCAATACCCAACTCTCTTACCCATCTTTGAACCAACCAGAGAGGATGAGAATGGACAATGGAGAGGTGAAGGGTTGGGTCCTGATTAATCTCTGGGATGGGAATCTCTGTTTTCTTGCGGAGAAAGGAGCGGAGGACGGCGTTGACAAACCCTCCTCCTCCGGAACCTCGGTGTCTTTTGGCTAATTCGACCGATTCATTCACAGCAGCCGAAGCCGGGGTCCGCGTGAGGAACTCGATCTGGTAGAGTCCGAGACGGAGGATGTTAAGTGTCTCCGGTTCGATCTTTTCAAACGGGATAGTACTAAGATGATGGATAGCCCAATCGAGTCTCTCTCTCCATCGGAGGACGCCATAGGTTAATTCTGTGAGAAACCTTCGATCAAGAGGAGTGAGGTGCCTGTATCTTTTAAAGGAGTCGTTTAAGAGTTGGTCGGGGTGGCGATCCGCCTGTTCTGCCTGATTCAGGATGTCAAGGCAGATCGCCCTCGGGGATTTCTTTCTCAAAACCTGCCTGTTCTCGCCATCTCTTCAAGCCTGGCGATTCGTTCTCCAATAGGAGGATGCGTGCTGAACAGGGAGAGAACCCTTCCTCCGCTCAATGGATTGACGATGAACATATGGGCAGTCGAGGGATTGGCTTGCATTGGAATCCGGTGGGCTGCCATGTCTAATTTGCCAAGTGCTTTTGAAAGCGAGAGCGGATGACTAAGATGCGCCCCTCCTGCGTCAGCCAGATACTCCCTTGACCTGGAAATCGCCATCTGGATGAGCATGGCAGCAATCGAGGCAACCATGGTAGCAAGGAGAACGAAGATCAGATTCGCTCCTCCTCCGCCTTCTCTGTCATCCGAGCGGCCTCCGCCAAAGATGGCGCCCCAGCGGGCCATGGAGGCAAGCATGCCAATCGCACCCGCAATCGTGGCTGCAACCGTGCTGATGAGGATGTCCCGGTGTTTGATATGGGAAAGTTCATGGCCGATGACGCCGGTCAATTCATCTTTAGACAAAATTCGCATGAGACCGGTGGTCACAGCCACGGCCGCATGTTCGGGGTTTCGCCCTGTGGCAAAGGCATTGGGCGTGTCATTTTCCATGAGATAGACTTTAGGCATAGGCATGCTGGCTTTGCTCGTTAACTCTGAGACAATCCCATGAAGCGTAGGAGCCTCCTGTTGGGAGACTTGCTTTGCCCCATACATTCTGAGCACGATCTTATCGCTGAACCAGTATGCAAAGAAGTTCATCAGAGCCGCAAAGACAAAGGCATAGATCGCTCCGGTCTTTCCTCCAATAGCGGTTCCCACCAGAATGAAGAGCCCCGTTAACACCAACATTAATAGAAAAGTCTTAAAATGATTCATCGTTTCAATGATCCTCCTTTAATACTTTTAAATATAATGATCCTCGAACTTTTTGTCAAATCATGCGGGAAGGGATCCGGGCTCCAGGAAGTCGAGGAGGGCTTTTTTCACTTTTTGAATGTCGGCTTTGGTGTTAATGCAGGGACCAAAAGGACGCTCGTTCAGGATGCCGATGACTGGAATGGGATAGGCATCCTGAATTCCACTGGTCAAATCAAGCTCGCAGGCCACAGCCACAATCGCTTCGGGTCTGTTCTCCACCACAATTCTCCGTGCCAGCGTCCCTCCGGTGGCAACCGCAATCTTCACCTGATATCTATCTGATAGCTCGATCAGATCCTTGATCTCGCACTTCCCGCATCCCTCACAATTTTTGATATTTCCGGTGATCCGGATCTGGCAATCAAAATCCTGGATGCAATGCGGGAGCAGGAGAAGGAGCCGGTTGGGCTTTGTCCTGGGATGGTTTGACCGGACGAGATGGTTGTTCAACTCGATGAAGGATTGCTGGACCTTCTCTTTTGACACTCCCACGACTTTTCCCATCAGGATCATGAAAGGGAAGAGGACTTTCGCCACGAGGCCCCTTAGCTTCTGGGAAAAAAGGATGTCTCTGCCCCGGAGAATAGTGAATACCAGCAGGAGACCTCCTGAGAACATAAGGAAAACGAAGATCGCCAGGATGATGCTGTAAACGAATGGCAAAGAGGTATGGATATTCTTCAAGCCCACCAGCGGGACATACCAGAGAAGAAAAGTGAAAAAGGAGAGGATCAGACAGGTTAAAACTAAAAGTCCGATGAAAATTCTTTTTTTAGGTGTTGGGTCCAAGGTGTTTCTCCGAAACAGTTCGGAGTTATTAGTTCGGAGTTCGGAGTAAAAGGATTCAAATCTCCGAACACCGAACTCCGAACTAAATTACTGAAAGATTGTGCCAACAGCAATTCGGTAGCCGGAAAGAAAATCCCGGACGCTCATCCGTCTTTTTCCTTCGGGTTGGACTTCCCGGATCAGGAAGGAGCCATCTCCGGTGGCGACCTCAATAAAATCAGATCCCACCCAGATGACTGAGCCTGGTTCTTTGAAGAATGCTCCTTTTCGAACCTCTCCCCCATAAATTTTCAACAGCCCCTTTTCCCAACCAGTAAATGCACCTGGCCAGGGGTTGAAGGCTCGGATCTGAAGGTCAATCTCTTCTGCTGTTTTTTTCCAGTCGAGCCTACCATCCTCCTTCTTCAGAGGAGGTGCGTAGGTTGCCTTTGAATGGTCCTGTGGCAGAGGGGAGACACTGTTTGCTTTCATACCCTCAATTGTCTTTATTAGTAATTGTGCGCCCAGAGAGGATAACTTTCCCTGAAGGGTTTCTCCATTATCTTCCTTCTCAATTTGGAGCTCAGCCTGCATCAGAATATCTCCGGTATCCATTCCCTCATCCATCAGCATCGTCGTGATTCCGGTCTTCTTCTCTCCCCGGAGGATGGCCCACGCAATCGGAGCCGCCCCCCGATACTCCGGCAGAAGCGAACCATGAACATTGACCGCTCCCAATCTTGGAACCTCCAGAAGGGGTTTCGGCAGGATCTGACCGAAAGCTACCACAACAAAGAGGTCAGGCACAAGGCTCTTCATCGCCTCCAGAAAGGGGATTTCCTTTACCTTCTCGGGTTGGTGCAAATCGACCCCGTACTTGAGTGCAAATTCTTTTACCGGAGAGGCGCTTTTCTTTCGCCCCCTTCCCCTCTCACGGTCCGGTTGAGTGACGACTGCCACAACTTCATCCGGTCCCTGAAATAACCTCTCAAGGCAAGGAAGGGCAAAGGATGGAGTCCCGTAAAAAACAATGCGCCAGGGGGATGTGATCAATCCTTTTCTTCCTTCCTTTTTTCCTTCTTCAATTTATTTCGATAGAGTTCTCTCTTTAACCGGCTGATCCGATCGAGGATGAGCACCCCATTGATGTGATCGATCTCATGCTGAAGCGCAATGGACAGGATTCCTTCCCCTGGAATTTCGATTGTCTTCCCTTCGGGAGAAATCCCTCTGATCAGAATCTTCTCTTTCCTCTTCACTTTTTCTAAACAATCGGGAACGCTCAGGCATCCTTCTTCGTGATCGATCTCACCCTCTCCTGAAATGATTTCGGGATTGATGATCGCCAGGAGTTCTTTTTCCGGATCAATTGGGCTAACATCCACGACGATCACCCTTCGGGGAACACCCACCTGGCAGGCGGCCAGTCCGATGCCATTCGCCTCATACATGGTCTCGGTCATATCGTAAATCAACTTCTTTATTTCTCCGTCAATCCGATCCACCTCTTCACACCGTTTCTTTAAAACGGGATGGGGATATTTAAAGATTTCCAGAACAGACACTTGCCCTACCTCCTCGTCCTTCTCTTTAAATAGAATAACATAAAAAGGGAGGCCAAAGCCAAAAAGATTCCTATCCCCTGAGAGGTGGAGAGCATTTCTCCCAAGAGAAATCCTCTTGGATCATCTCTAAAAAATTCGATGATGAAGCGGACGACGGCATAAAAAAAGAGGAAAAACCAGAAGATCTCGCCTTCGAAGGCTTTTTTTTTCCCTTTCCAGTTGAGAAATAAGAAGATGGCAAGGCTGCCGATCGCCTCATAAATCTGTGTGGGATGGAGGCTTAAATTAAGACGGGCTAATGAATTCGGATCAGTAAAGGTAATCCCCCAGACCAATGAGGTCTCCTTTCCGTAACAGCAACCGGCAAAGAAACAGCCTATTCTTCCGAAGAAGAGTCCCAGGGCAATAGAAAGTGCAGAGATATCTCCAAACTTCCACACCGGAAGCCTGTTCCATCTCAAATATATGATAGAAACGGCAATGGCCAAGAGGAGCCCACCGTAAAAGACCAATCCTCCTTCCCATACCTTGAATATCTGTAAGGGATATTCTCTGAAGTGATCCAAGTCTGTCAGGACAAAGAGTAATCTCGACCCGATAATGGCGGACAATACGATGCAGAAAAGGAGGTCGACCATTCTCTCGAAGGGAATCCCCTCTTCCCGGCCTCTTCTGACGGCAATGAAAAATCCCAGAAGGAAGCCAACGGCCACAAAAAAACCATAAGCATAGATGTTAAGGCTACCCAGACGAAAAAGGATGGGAAACACTTTCTTAAATCCCAAATGTCAAATTTCGTATCAATTTAGTTTTTGAAAAGAAGTTTTTTTATAGGTCAATGGATCAAAACAATCATCACAAAATCCCCCTTAATCCCCCTTTGCCAAAGGGGGAAGTGTTTTACCTCCCTTTTGAAAAGGGAGGTGGGGAGGGATTTTAAGAAGTTTTTCAAACAGCTAAAGTGTTACCAAATTCCAAATGCCAATTTCAAATGACCAAAACGATTTCCCCAGTTTCGAATTTGGAATATTGGAATTTATTTGGGATTTGGTGCTTGTTGCTTGGTGCTCCTTTTACGATCGTGAATCAGCAGTTCGAGGATCATCAGGCCGATACCGATGGTGATGGCGGAATCCGCAATATTGAAAGCAGGCCAATGGTATGAGAATAGGTAAAAATCGAGGAAATCGACTACCTCCCGGTATCGTATCCGATCGATCAGGTTTCCAATTGCTCCGCTCAGGATAAGGGAGAGAGACAAGGAGAGAATTCGTTCATGTTCTTTCAATTTATAAATGAGGTAAAGAATGATTCCGACGGCTGCCAGAGGAAGTACGAGGAAGAAGAGAGAGTTAATCCCTCCCTTTTGGCCCCCGAGGATCCCAAAGGCTCCCCCCGGGTTTCTCACGTGGGTCAGGTTGAAGAATCCATCAATGACTTTGATGGTCTGATACAGATGAATTCGCTGTTGAACCTCATATTTGGTGTATTGATCCAGCACCACAATAAAGACAAGGCAGATCAACAGCACCCAGTACTTTCGTTTCATTGGTTTAATCATCTGTCTTATTGTTTTTCTTCGACTATACGACTATTAGACTATAAGACAATGTGACTACTTCAGCGCTTCCACACATCTCCCGCAGGCTTCGGGATGTTTTGAATCTTTACCGACACTGACCTCGTAGTTCCAACATCGCTCGCACTTCTTCCCATCGGCACGAAGGACTTCAGTTCGAATCTCTTTTCCCTCTCCGCCCTGAACAGGATAAAGGGTCACAGAGGAAACGATGAAGATCGACTTTAGCTCACCCTCATAGGGTTGAAGGAATTGATATTCCTTCTGCGGAAGATGGAGATGGACCTGGGCATCGAGGGAAAGCCCGATCTTTTTCTCTTTGCGGGCTTCTTCCAGAGCTTTGGTCACAACCGCACGGATTTCCCAGAGATGCTCCCATCGTTCGTCCAGCCCTTCATCTAAATATTCATTGTTCATTTCTGGAAATGAGGCAAGATGGATGCTTTCCGGATCCCCCGCTCTCTTCGGAAGATACTGCCATACTTCTTCCGCGGTAAACGAAAGAATGGGAGCCATCAATCGAGTCAGTCCATCTAAAATCTCAAAGAGGGCTGTCTGGGCGGACCGGCGGCCCAGGGAATGACTTGGAAAGGTGTAGAGACGATCCTTCAGAATATCCAGATAAGTCGAACTCATTTCAACCGCACAAAAGTTCTGGACGCTGTGGTAGACCACATGAAACTCAAATCGCTCATAGGCTTCCTTTACCCTTGCGATCAGTTTCTGGAACCGATGGAGAGCCCATCGGTCAATCTCGTAGAGGTCTTTGAAAGGAATCCGGTCTTTTTCAGGATTAAAATCGTAGAGGTTTCCCAGAAGGAAGCGGTAGGTATTTCGAATCCGAAAGTAAGCATCGGCTAATCGTTTTAGAATCTCATCTGAAATTTTGATGTCATCCTTATAATCCTCTGCTGAAACCCAGAGCCTCAGGACATCCGCCCCCAACTTATTGATCACCTCTTCAGGAGCGATCACATTACCAGCGGATTTGGACATCTTCTTGCCTTCTCCGTCCACGACAAACCCATGGGTGAGTACCGAACCATAGGGGGCATGGCCTCTTGTCCCCACGGAGGTCAACAGCGAGCTATGAAACCATCCCCTGTGCTGGTCGCTTCCCTCGAGGTAGAGGCTTGCCGGAAACTGGAGTCCAGGCCGGCTTTCAAGAACAGCAGCATAGGAGACTCCGGAATCGAACCAAACATCCAGGATATCCGTCTCCTTCGTAAACTGGTCCCCTCCGCAACCGGAACATCGTGTTCCTGCGGGCAGAAGAGCAGCCGCCTCCTCTTCGAACCAGACATCCGCGCTTCTCTGCTCGAAAAGTTTTGCCACATGTTCGATCGACTCCTGGGTAGCCAGCGACTGCTTGCAGGAAGAGCAGTAAAAGACGGTAATGGGAATTCCCCAGGCTCTCTGTCTGGAGACACACCAGTCCGGACGATTCTCGATCATCCCGTAGATCCGGTCCCTGCCCCAGGGAGGAATCCATGCGACCTCGTTGATCGATTTAAGAGCGTTCTTCCTTAATCCCGTCTTCTCCATCGAAATAAACCACTGCTCTGTAGCCCGGAAGATGATGGGATCGTTCGTTCGCCAGCAATGGGGATAGGAATGAACCATCATTTCCTCTTTCAGAAGGGCTCCAACTTCTGTCAGCTTCTTACTGACTGCTGTGTTTGCATCGAAAACAAACTGCCCCGCAAAGAAAGGAACATCCTTTGTGAATCGTCCGTCATCATCTACAGGGCTGTAGATTTCAAGGCCGTATTCGACGCCGGTCTCATAGTCCTCCTGCCCATGGCCCGGCGCTGTATGGACACAACCCGTGCCGACATCGAGCGTCACATAGGGAGCGAGGATGAGGAGGGATTCCCGGTCATACAGGGGATGACGGGTTTTTAATCCTTCCAAACTTTTCCCTGAGCATTTCTCCACCACTTTGTAATTTCCAATTTTGAACTTCTCCATGGCTGTCTCGAGAAGGCCTTCAGCCAGGATATAAATCTCTTTCCCGATATCGACAGCCACATAAGTAAAGTCAGGATGCAGCGCAATGGCCAGATTGGCGGGAATCGTCCAGGGAGTGGTCGTCCAGATGATGACATAAACAGGCTTACCCCCACCCTTACCCTCCTCCTCAAGGAAGGAGGGGGTTGAGATCATTTTAAATTTCACATAGATCGAAGGAGAGCGGTGATCTTCATACTTCACCTCGGCTTCGGCAAGAGCAGTCTTACAGGTAGGACACCAGTGGACCGGTTTCTTTCCTTTATAGACTGAGCCATTGAGGAGAAACTTGCCAAATTCCCTGACAATGGTAGCCTGATACTTAAAATTCATGGTCAGGTAGGGATTCTCCCACTCTCCGAAAACGCCAAGTCTTTTAAACTCCTCTCTCTGGATATTGATAAATTTGGTCGCATAATCCCTGCACAGCTTCCGGATCTCCACAGTGGAGAGCTCTGCCTTCTTCTTTCCGACGCTCTTCTCAACTTCATGCTCCACTGGCAATCCATGACAATCCCAGCCCGGCACATAATGGCTGTTAAAACCGGCCATAAACTTTGATTTTACAATGATATCCTTCAGGATCTTATTCAACGCTGTTCCGATATGAATATTCCCGTTGGCATAGGGCGGTCCATCGTGAAGGATATATTTGGTCCTTCCCTTTGCCTGCTGGGTCAACGTCTCATAAATCTGTTTGGTCTCCCACATCTTTAAAAATTCAGGCTCTCTCTTTGCCAGATTCGCCCTCATGGGAAATTCAGTCTTCGGAAGATTGAGTGTATCGCGGTAATCCATTTCCATTCCCCTCTTTTCGGGACTCAAATTTGTTTGCAAAATCCTTTAT
This sequence comes from Deltaproteobacteria bacterium, assembly GCA_016875195.1. Taxonomy (GTDB): domain Bacteria; phylum Desulfobacterota; class BSN033; order BSN033; family UBA1163; genus RBG-16-49-23. Next base: position 4,877 of record VGRY01000074.1, on the reverse strand, counting down.
TTAAGATTATTTAATTAACACAAAAAAATAGGCTAAGCAAGAACGTAGAGGACTTGAAAGGATGCTAAAAAAACTGGCTCGTAAAACAGCGGTGAAGCGAATCAGACCGGCCAATAACTTTCATCGTCAAAAAATCCGGTCTCTGCTTGATGGAATACCCGAAGATCTTCCCTCACTCTTAAAGGCTAATTTGATCACCCAAAGGGTCTCAAGGGCGGGATTCGATTGGCCGGACTTGAAAGGCGTCCTGTCAAAGATGGATGAGGAGATAAGAGAACTTCAGGAAGCTCTCTCTTACGGGGATCGAAAGAAAATCCGCGAAGAATTAGGCGATCTCCTCTTCGTTCTCGTTAACCTGGCCAGGTTTCATAAGATTGATCCTGAAGACGCACTGAGAAGAACGATCGAAAAATTTATCTCCCGGTTCCATTATATTGAGACATCGCTTTTGAAGAAAGGGAAGACCATCCATCAATCAAACCTCATTGAGATGGACAGCCTGTGGAAAGAGGCAAAACGAAAAAAAAGAAAAAAGTGAGGGCCTGCACCTTTTTGCGGTGGATGGAATGGAATAAGGTTTATTAGGTTGTTTTCTTTTTCTTCTTTCCTTTCCAGGACTCCATCCTTCTTTTAACCTCTTTTTCAAAACCCTGGTCTGAAGGATGGTAGTATGTTTTTCCACTGAGATTCTCTGGCAGGTAATCCTCATCGACAAAGTGATCCGGGTAGTCATGGGGATACTTGTAGTCTTTTCCGTAGCCTAAATCCTTCATCAAAGAGGTGGGGGCGTTCCTGATATGAAGAGGAACCGGCATATCCTCAAGTTCCCGGACATCCCTTTCAACCCCCTGCATGGCAAGGTAAAGAGCGTTCGATTTAGGAGCGGTAGCAAGATAGACAGCGGCCTGGGCAAGAGCTAATGTCCCTTCTGGGAGACCCACGAAGTGAAATGCCTGCATGGCCGAAACAGCAATGGGCAGGGCCTGTGGATCGGCATTCCCGACATCTTCAGAAGCAAACCGGATCATCCGTCTCGCAATATAAAGGGGATCCTCTCCAGCCTCGATCATCCTTCCAAGCCAGTAGAGGGATGCATCGGGATCGCTTCCTCTCAAACTCTTATGGAATGCTGAGATCAGGTTGTAATGTTCCTCTCCTGATTTGTCATAAAGAAATGTCTTCTTCTGGAGGACTTCCTCAAGGTCCTTCGTAGTGATTTTACGGACCCCGCTTGGACCGGGTGATGTGGTGAGCACGATCATTTCAAGGGTGTTCAGACCGATACGTGCATCGCCATTGGCGATTCGTGCAACCCTTTGAATCACCTCTTCCTCCACTTCGGTTGCATACTTGCCCAACCCCCTTTCCGGATCGGTTAGAGCCCGTTTTAAAATGACCTCAACCTCCTCCTCAGCCAAAGCCCGAAGGGTGAAAACCTTTGCCCTCGAAAGCAACGGCGAGATCACTTCAAATGATGGGTTCTCTGTAGTTGCACCGATGAGAATGATCGTTCCTTTTTCAACGTGTGGAAGAAAGGCATCCTGTTGGGCCTTATTGAAACGGTGAATCTCATCCACAAAAAGAATCGTCCTTCTCTTCTGATACTTCCACGTCTCGCTCGCCTCATGGACAACTTCCTTGATTTCCTTTACACCGGAGAGCACTGCGCTGAAGGCGACGAAGTGCGCACGGGTAACGGAGGCAATGAGCATGGCCAGAGTCGTCTTCCCCGACCCAGGAGGACCCCAAAGGATCATGGAAGGGATGTGATCCGATTCAATGGCCTGGCGCAGGATCTTCCCAGAACCAAGGAGGTGATCCTGACCTACGAATTCTCCTAACGTCTTCGGCCTCAACCGATCGGCCAGCGGAGCTTCCCCCCTGAACGATTCCTCCCCTTTTTTGTCAAACAGATCGATCTGTTTTTTCATGCTCATCCTATTATAAAATGCTACCTATAGGTATTATTCTCCTGATCTCCTGATCTCCTGATCTCCTGATCTCCTGATCTCCTGATCTCCTGATCTCCTGATCTCCTGATCTCCCCATCTCCCTATCTCTCCCTCAGTCTCCTGAATCACTTGAAGCATCTGCTCATGAATCAGCCCATTGGAGGCCAACGTCTCCTCAGCATAGATACTGAAGGGGCCTCCTTTGAAGTCCGTTACCCTTCCTCCAGCTTCTGTGACCAGCAGAATCCCGGCTGCCATATCCCACGGATGGAGTTTGAATTCCCAGAACCCATCGAATCGGCCAGCGGCCACATAGGCGATATCCACTGCTGCCGAACCCGGCCTTCGAATAGCAAAACTCCGCTTAATAAACTGATGAAAATACCGGAGATAGAAATCCGAATGCTCATGAACGTCATAAGGGAATCCGGTGGAGAGAAAACTACGGTTCAGGACAGGTTCGCGGGAAACAGATATCCGTTTCCCATTAAGAAAAGCGCCCTTCCCTTTTTCTGCATAAAAAAGCTCATCAAGGGGAGGAATATAGATGACTCCAATCCTGAGTTCGCTTTCCACTTCGAGCGCGATGGAAACAGCAAAACAGGGAAATCCGCGAAGATAGTTGGTCGTTCCATCAATCGGATCGATGACCCATCGGTACACAGAATCCTTCTTCTTAAAAGGACTCTCTTCTGTCAGCATCTCATGGTCAGGAAAGGCTTGGAGGAGAATCTTCTGAATTGTTTCATCGCAGAGGTGATCTACTTCGGTCACTGGATTAAACTCTCCCTTATATTCTATGGAGTGGGGCTTACCAAAGTGAAGCATCTGGATACGTCCCGCCTCCCTTGCTGCTGAGATCGCTACTTCGAGATAGTGGTTATTCTCTTTCATATTCCTCTCTTTTAATCAACTTTAAAAAATAAAAAGACTTAAAGAAAGTAACTGGAGGCTCAACTATCATCGCCCCTAATGAAATGTTAAAAAATGGTAATATCTTTTCATGATGATGGAGATTCCTATACTTTCCAGAGGTTTTAAAAAGTTGGTGCGATACTTACATAATCTATCAAATTTAAAAAACTTTTTCCATTTTAAATTAATTTTTTTCACATTTTACGTAAACTGGCAATTTTTTTCTTGACAAAAAAATAATCTTCTGATAATAAGGTGTGGCGTTTTTTGGGTGGACTGTTTCAATTCAATTTTTTCACTTCTCGTTGTTTAACAAAAAACATTTAACAGAGACGAAAGTAAACGTCTCAAGCAAGAGGCAAGGCCAAACTAAGATGAAGGGAAAAACCCTGTTCCTTTCCTTTGGCAATTCAAGTCTTCTCCGTTGTTCTACATCCATTTCTTGTTCCATCCGATCATCTTCCATAAAAACAACTAACCCTCTACTCCATTTTCTATTTCAATTATCACTCATCTCTTTTGAGAAAGGAGCTTTAAATGGCTGTCACCAATGAGGTCCAATTAAAGGTCGATAACCTCCATATGGCCTTTGGAGGAGTCCAGGCCCTGATGGGTGTAAACCTTGAGGTGAAAAAAGGGGAAATCTTCTCCATCATTGGTCCCAACGGGGCCGGAAAAACAGTTCTTCTAAACTGCATTAATGGCCTCTACCACCCCCAGAAAGGAAAAATCTCCTTTGAGGGAGAAGATATCTCCAGATTGAAACCTTATCAAAGAGCGATGCGGGGAATCTCAAGGACATTCCAAAAACTCGAGCTTTTCAAAGGGGCGACCGTACTCGATAACATCCGGCTCGGTCGCCATATTCATCTCAAATCAGGATTGCTCGGTAGTTCTCTTTATATCGGAAAGACGGCCAAGGAGGAAATCGAGCACAGAGATTTTATTGAAAGGGAGATCATCGATCTTCTTGAGATCGAACATATCCGGAGCAAGGTGGTTGGGATGCTGCCCTATGGGCTTCAGAAACGGGTCGAATTGGCAAGAGCACTGGCCCTTAATCCCAAGATCATACTTCTGGACGAGCCTTTAGCCGGTCTCAATCTGGAAGAGGTGGAGGATATGGCTCGATTCATCCTCGATATTAATGAAGAGGAACGATGGCAAACGACCTGCGTCCTGGTTGAGCATGATATGGGAGTGGTCATGGATATTTCCCACACGGTGATCGCTCTTAATTTTGGCGAGAAGATCGCAGAAGGAACCCCCCCGGAGGTTCAGAAAAATCCCCATGTCGTCAAGGCCTATTTAGGTGAGGCGGAGGATCTCTATGTCACACGTCGGTAGCATGAAACAAATTGAAATTACAAAAGATTTAACCATTCCAAAACTCTGGTTGCAGGCTGCTAAAAAATACGGAGAAAGCAAAGTGGCCATGCGAGAAAAGGAGTTTGGCATATGGGTTCCCATTACCTGGAAAGACTATTATGAGAATGTGAAGCGGATTTCACTGGGGATGGTCTCTCTGGGATTGGAAAGAGGGGACAAGGTCGCTATGATCGGCGATAACCGGCCGGAAGCCCTCTGGGCGGAGATGGCTGCCATGTGTGTGGGTGGAGTGGGAGTCTGGCTTTTCCAGGATTCCCTCATTGATGAGGTGAAGTATATTATCGACCACTCCGATGCCAAATTAATGGTGGGCGAAGGCCAGGAGGAAGCGGATAAGTACCTCATGATAAGGGATCAATGCCCAAAATTGAAGAAGATGCTCTGGGATGATCCAAAGGGGATGAGGGGCTATGATGATCCCACCCTGGTGAGCCTCAAGGATGTGATGAGACTCGGAGAGGAACTGGATAAGAAAGAACCCGGCCTTTTCGAAGACTTGATTTCAAAAGGAAAGGCTGAAGACGTCTGCCTTCTCTTCTATACCTCCGGGACCACAGCCCTTCCGAAAGGGGCGCTTCTCACCCATTATAATATGTTAACCATGGGACAGAACCTGATGCG
>VGRY01000073.1 GCA_016875195.1 Deltaproteobacteria bacterium | reverse complement strand
CTGGATCCCATCGACCTGTCAGGGGTGCACGCAGTGGTGTCCGATCGAGATATTCGCGCAGGAGGGACGAGCCGTAAAGGTCAGAGGCAATCAACTCAGCAAAGTTAACGATGGCTACTGTTGTGTGAGAGGCCATTTGATTCTCCAGCAGATTTATGACCCTGATAGAATTAAGGTCCCCATGAAAAGGACCAACCCGCAAAAGGGCAGAGGGGTTGATCCCAAATTCGTCCCCATCTCATGGGATGAAGCAATGGATCTGATAGCCGAAAAAATTATAGAGCTTCGTAAGAATAACGAGCCCCATAAATACCTGCTCATGCGCGGGCGCTACTCGGACCATAATGCGATCCTTTACGACAACCTGACCAAGGTGATCGGGTCTCCCAATAATATTTCTCACAGTTCCCTCTGTGCAGAGGTTGAGAAGATGGGGCGTTTTTTCACCGAAGGCTACTGGGGGTATAGCGAATACGATCTGGATAAAATGAAATATCTTCTGGTCTGGGGATGTGATCCCGTCTCATCGAACCGAAATGTTCCCATTACAACGAATAAGCTGAGCAAGCTTCTTGAAGAAGGAACCCTCGTCGCGGTAGACCCTCGTATGAATAACACCGCAGCCAAAGCACATGAATGGATCCCCATCAAACCCGGCGAAGACGGCGCGCTTGCTTCGGCTATGGCCCATGTGATTTTAACCGAAGGACTGTGGAACAAAGAGTTTGTGGGTGATTTCAAGGATGGGAAAAACCAGTTCAAGGCGGGGCAGACCATTGATGAGGCCGCTTTTATCGAGAAATATACCAACGGTCTTGTCAAATGGTGGAATATTGAACTGAAGGATAAAACACCTGATTGGGCTGTACCCATCACCGGGCTTTCCAAAGATCAGATCGTCCGCATTGCAACAGGTTTTGCGAAGGCCGCTCCGCAATGCGCCGTCTGGTACGGACCGACCATGATGCCACGCGGCACCTATGCGGCCCTGGCCATCCATGCCCTGAACGGACTTGTGGGTGCGAGCGACACCGAAGGCGGCGTCGTCACCGGCGCAGGCGCTCCGAGCAGCAGTTATCCCAAGTTTGAAAAGTATCAGGATGACGTAGCAAAGGCCGGAGTGAAGCATAAAAAGATTGACCAGAGAGGCACCCTCAAATTCCCCAACCTTGCCTCCGGCAGACCCGGAAGTGGAGTGTCCACCAATAATGTGCCCAATGCGATCCTGGCAAACGATCCCTACGATATCAAGGTTGCGATCAGTTATTTCAACAATTTCAATTTTTCCGGAACCGAGGCCGGACGTTGGGACAGGGCCATGGCCAAGATACCATTTTTTGTGCATATCGTGCCGATGGTTTCGGAGATGACACAGTTTGCGGATATCGTATTGCCCGCCGCGCTGCATCACTCGGAAGAATGGGCCATTTCGAGGAATAAGGGAAATTTGTATGGCCATATCTCCATTCATCAGCCCGTCATCAAGCGCATGTTTGATGCCAAGGGCGCTGAAACCGAGATCGTGTGGTTACTGGCGGAAAAACTTAAGGCAAAAGGTTTTTCAAACATTTATGACTGGCTCTATAACGAGTACAAGGATCCCGAAACCGGTAAGAACCCAACCAGCGCAGAAGAATTTGCCCTCTATGCGACAAAGATTCGAAGCCAGAGGGCGTGGGACCCTGCCCAAAACAAGGATTATAAAGGAGACAGGCCCAATGGCTGGGAAGACTTCAGGAAGAAGGGCGTCGTCAACTCACCGCGATTTGAATTTCGTAAAAAATGGGGCACCCCGGAACAGGGCAACTTCCCCACGGCAACTAAAAAATTCGAGTTCTACAGCGAGACCCTCAAGAAGTCTCTCACCGAGCATGCCGAGAAAAATAAGACAACCATCGACGGTGTTCTGGAGGCGACAAACTATGAGGCCCGTGGAGAAAAAGCGTTTGTGCCTCACTATGAATCACCCCGCAGGCACGGGGACCGCTCTCAATATCCATTTGATCTCATCGATATGAAATCCCGGCTCAACCGGGAAGGCAGAAGCGCCAACCTGTCTTGGTACTATGCCTTTAAAAAATGCGACCCGGGAGATGTGAACTATGAGGACGTGATCCATATCAATCCTGCCGATGCCAAAAAACTCGGGATCAAGGAGGGCGACACCGTCAAGGTTACTTCAACCATCGGCAGCCTCCAGATTCGCGCCCATCTATGGGAAGGGGTGCGCCCCGGTTCGGTGGCGAAGTGCTATGGGCAAGGGCACTGGTCCTACGGCCGATTGGGAACGAAGAACTTCGCAAAGTTTGAACCGAGAGGGGCAAATTTTAACGAGATCATGCCGGATGACTACGATTACCTGAGCGGATCCACCGCACGAAACGGCGGATTTACTGGTGTAAAAATCGAGAAAGCCTAAGAGGAAGGAGGTCAAACGAAATGGCGAAAAAACAACTTGGAATGGTCATCGATCTGTTGAAGTGCGTTGGATGCGGAGCCTGCGGTATGGCATGCAAGACCGAAAATAATACACCCGACAAGACAAACGGGCAGACGTTTAACTGGGCAGATTTCATCACAAAAGTTGAAGGGCAATTCCCCAACGTAAAATATTCTATTATGCCGGTCCTGTGTAATCACTGCACAGATGCTCCATGCGTAAAGGTTTGTCCTGTAAAACCAAAAGCGATGTATAAGCACGAAAACGGCATCACCATGCATAATAACGAGAGATGTATTGGATGCCGCCAATGTCAGAAAGCCTGTCCCTACAGCGCCGAGGATGTTGACAAAGAAAAAGCCGCCTATAGCGTGATCAGCTTCAACGAGGACAAACCTCATGGATTTTACCGAGATGGGACTGAGTTGATCAAAGGGGTGACGGCTTCAGGGGCAGAGATTTCAACAAAAACCGGTGGAACTCCTCCTCATAGAACACTTTATAAACACTCCGATTATGAAAGTGTCAGGAGGGGGGATATCGTTGAAAAGTGTATCTTTTGCGAGCATAGGGTCATTCATGGCGAGGCCCCTTATTGTGTCGTTTCCTGCCCCGCAAAAGCCCGTATCTTTGGAGACCTGAGTGACCCGGGGAGCGAACCGAGCAAACTCCTCAAGAAGCATAAACCTCTCCAGTTTAAAAATCGCAAGGGGGAATTTCTTAAACCGGGTGAAAAGGGCACGAGGCCCAATGTCTACTATATTAGAAATTTCAAGGCAGAGGCTAAAAAAGCTTAGGTTCCCCCCGAAGGAAAGAAGAATCATGGATCCCAAAAAAGAGATTAAACATGAGAAGCAGAGAGGGGATTGTTTCAGGCTTTTAGCTGCTTGCTTTTACAAACCTCAGAAGGAAATCTTTCTCCAGGAAAAGGTGTTTCAAAATTTAACATCCCTTTTGGAACAGGTCTGTCCGGATGCAGCACCTTTTTCAAATCAGATGGGAGAATCCATCTTGAAATACAGTGACGAGGAACTACTTGTGGAATATGCAAAACTCTTCGTTGGCCCCTATGAGCTGAAGGCTCCTCCCTATGGATCCATCTATCTTGATGATGGAAGGAGAGTGATGGGCGATTCCACAATTGAAGTGGCCAGGATGTATCAGGAATCTGGCTTGATCATGGACGAAAACTTCAAGGAGCTCCCTGACCATATCGCCGTGGAATTGGAGTTTATGTATTTTCTGACCCACAAAAAAGTCAATGTCTTAGAAAAATCAGAATCGGATACGGCGCTTGTGTTCCAGGAAATCAGGGACGTTTTTTTAAACAAATACCTGAGAACATGGGCTCTCGAATTTTGTCAAAAAATAAACACACATACGGATAACGCCTTTTATGCAGCCCTGGCTAACTGTTTATCTACCTTCCTTTTGCAATATGCCGAATCCGAAGGTTTCCAAAGGAGTCTCCATGGAGGAAAGTCATGCGATCTTTCGATGAATTGATCGGTGATGCTGTTACCATGCACCGCGGGTGCGCCTGTCCGGGTCAGGTGCTGGGGGTCCGGATGGCCATGCTCGGCTGCCAGCTCCTCGGGATCGAAGAGCCCACTCAGGATAAGCGCCTCATCGTCTATGTTGAGATCGATCGCTGTATGGCTGATGCGATCGCCGCTGTCACAGGCTGCCGTTTAGGTAAACGAACGCTGAAACATATCAATTATGGAAAGTGCGCATGTACCTTTGTGGATACCCATTCGGGTCGGGCCATTCGCATCTCTGCCCGTGAGGATGCGCGTTCTAAGGTTGGACGATATGCCCCTATGGGCCCGGATAAAAATGCCACTCAGCGTGAGGCCTACAAAATCATGCCGGACATTGAGTTGTTCGTTGTCCAGGAAGTTGTGGTGGACATCCCTGAGCATGACTTACCCGGACCACCGGTCAGTCGACTGATGTGTGCTGTGTGTGGCGAGGGGATTAACGATCGACGGGAGATTTTTTTAAACGGTCGGGTGCTCTGCCAAGCCTGTGGACAAGGAAGTTACTACTATCCGGTTCACTCCAAGGATAAACGATTTATTAAACCGGAGAGTAACGTTACAAAAGGAACTTTAGAGACATTTCCAATACCGTTATCCCGCTAACATACCCCCCCTATTGAATGGATTAGATCATCTCGTAAAAGCACGTTGAGGAAAATCAGAGGTGTGGAATAGGTGTTTTGGTGTTCTGCTTGCTCAGTCGATCTTGATATTCTCAAGCTCTTCCTGAAGAAAGTCGTTTACTTTATGGGGTTTTATCTTTTTGGCCCGCAATATAGTCTTTGTACTCCTTGAGGAGGACGCTTTTATACTCATGGCGGGCTGAGGGTGGGATATAATTGTTACTTTTTTCCAGCCGATCGAGGAGCTCTTCGGCAATCTGCTTATTAGGCTGTTTACCTTCAGAGTAAAGCTCTGCCATGATTTCGTCCAAACCAATAACCCGAATCTGTACACCATCAGGAAATCTCAATGTGCGCCGACTACCTGTCGGCGTTTCAGGCTCAACTCATCCCACTCACCCATCGCCTTCCACCTGTGAAATCCGATATTCTGTCATAAGATAGCTCCTCAACAAGTTCACGGTTTACAGGCAACATGACACACCCCGGCCGGTGTCTCCACAGCATACGGAAAATATTTCTTTTTGAACCACAAAGCCACATTGACAAGACTGATCAAGACCGGGACCTCTAAAAGAGGACCGATGACCGCAGCAAAGGCCTGGCCGGAGTTGACTCCAAAAACGGCTACTGCCACAGCGATCGCTAACTCAAAATTGTTCGAGGCAGCCGTGAAGCTCAGTGTTGTGGATTGCTCATAGGTAGCCCCTGCCTTCCTCGACAAATAGAAAGAGATAAAGAACATGGCTACGAAATAGATGAATAATGGAATGGCAACCCGGACGACATGCATGGGAAGCTGCACGATGAATTCTCCCTTGAGAGAGAACATGATAAGGATGGTAAAGAGAAGGGCAATTAAGGTGATTGGGCTAATTTTGGGCACAAATTTTTCTTCATACCATTTCCGTCCCAGGGTTTTCAGGCCAATTAGTCTGGAAAGCACACCCGCAATAAAGGGAATTCCAAGATAGATGAAGACACTCTCAGCAATCTGGCCAATGGTGATATGAACCGCCATCCCTTTCAAGCCCAAAAACGGCGGAAGGACTGTAATGAAGAGGTAGGCATAAATCGAGAAGAAGAGAACCTGAAAAATAGAATTGAAGGCCACCAGTCCAGCGCAATATTCTCTATCGCCTGCAGCCAGATCATTCCAAACGATCACCATGGCGATACACCGGGCCAGGCCGATCAGAATTAATCCGACCATGTATTCATGGTAGCCTGAGAGAAAGGTAATCGCTAAAAAAAACATCAGGATGGGACCGATCACCCAATTCTGAATCAAAGAGAGGGCGAGGACTTTGTAGTTTCGGAATACCTGCCCAAGCTGCTCGTATCTCACCTTCGCTAAAGGCGGGTACATCATCAGGATTAACCCGATGGCAATGGGGATGTTGGTCGTTCCGACCTGAAACTGGTCCCAGAAGTGGACAATTCCCGGAAACATATATCCCCAGCCCACTCCCACAAACATCGCCAGGAAGATCCACAACGTCAAAAATCGATCTAAAAAAGATAGCCTCTTGCTAAATTGTTTTTGACCCATCTTCGACCTCCTTCTGGCATATATATGATCGCTTATCATATAATCATACCATTCATCATTCGTCAATGAAGTAATTACATGGGTTTCTTTGAAACTTTGTCCGCTTATTGGTATAATGGGGGTGTGAAAACTCTGGCGCATCTCTTATTTGCTCTGATTGCTGTTTGTCTTCTTCTATCCGGAGGAGAGGGTTTATCTCAAACGCCCTCCCCTTCCAACCAGATCTACTTTTTTTACGCTCAGGATTGCCAACCCTGCCAGACCATCCTTCAGAGTTATCTTCCTACGCTTAAGCCGATGTACCCTTCCATTGAGATTAAAACGTTCGATATTGGAAACCCTGTCTATTTTGAAGCTCTTTCTAAATTGGAAACCCGATTCGGGAAAAAAGAGGCTGAGCTGCCGGTCCTCATCATCGGAGATCATCTTCTCTCCGGCGAGAGGGAGGTGATGGAAAAACTGACTCCCCTGATCATCGAATATCAGGCCAAAGGGGAATTTCCCACGCCACCTCTTGAAATCCCATCTGCCACTGTTTCTCCCCCACCCAAAATAAAGGATGTCCAAATCGATCTCACCTATTTTCACCAGAAGGGATGCCCGAGGTGTGACCGGGCAAACGCCCTGCTCAAATATCTCCTTGAGAAATACCCTAAACTGAATATTAAAGAGGTCGATCTCAACACCCCTGAAGGAAAGCAGCTCAATGAAATACTTTCAAACCGGGTTAACCTTCCCTCTGAAAAACGGCTAATCGCGCCAGCCATCTTCATCGGAAACGACTATCTCCCGGCTGAAGAGATTGTTCTGTCCAGAGTGGAATCACTGATTCTAAAGTATGTATCCGATCCTCCATCTCCCGTCGGAAGAACCGACACTCCTGTAGCTGGACCGTCACCCACACAGGAAGAGATAGAAAAAGCCGAAGAGACGATGGTGGAGCGGTTCAAATCTTTTGGGCTTCCGGCCATGCTCGTCGCAGGCTTGGTCGAAGGGCTCAATCCCTGTGCCCTGGCCACGCTGGTCTTCTTCATCTCCTACCTCACCATGATCGGTCAGGGGCGAAAGCAGATCCTGATGGTGGGACTGGGCTTTTCAGGAACAGCCTTTTTAACTCACTTGTTGTTGGGCATTGGAATCCTCGGGTTCATCCAGCATTTCTCCTTCCTTCCCCTTTTCTCCCGTATCGTTTATCTGATCACCTTCTTTTTGAGCCTTTTCCTCGCAATAATCAGCCTCTATGACTACATCCAGTTGAAGAGGGGAAAGCCATCCAGGATGAAACTTCAAGTTCCAGATTTTCTAAAAAAGAAAATTCATCGGATCATCCGGACAAAAAGCACTGAGATGGAAGGGGCTCAGGGGAATCAGGCAATGCGATTTCTGCTCGCTGCAATTTTTATCGGCTTCATTGTCACCCTCCTGCAATCGACTTGCACTAGCCAGGTCTATCTCCCCACACTTCTCTTTATCACCCATATCCCTTCCCTCAGGGGAAACGCCATGTTTTATCTCGTCCTGTATAATCTCGTTTATGTCCTCCCTCTGCTCGTCATCTTCGGTATTGTCTACTGGGGAGTCACATCGGAACAACTTTCATTCTTTCTTCAGAGAAGGGCCTCCACCATCAAACTCCTCACCGCTTGCTTCTTCTTCGCCCTCGCAGGGATATTGATTTTTGTCCTGATATAGGGAATAAATAAGGACTTACGCCTCACCTCAAGGATAATCATCAAAGGAGGAAGCATGAAACGGAACATCATCATCCTCGGAGCTGTCATTGTTATTCTGGCTGGCGCTCTCCTCTTCTATTTCTTTTATCTTCAGAACCCGGGCCGACAGGTCCTCGCCCAGGTCAATGGAGAAAAGATCACATTGGAAGAGTTCAACAAGGAATTAGAAAAAGTGGAATCGCCTTTAAAAGAGATGCTCAGGGAAAATCCTCAGCAACTTCTCGAAGGGCTTATCATGAATAGTATCCTTCTTCAGGAAGCCAAAAAACAGGGGATAACCCCTCCTGTCAAAACCTATAAGGATACGGATAAGGATGCTCAATCTCCCGAAGAAGCGATGATCAACGAACTGGTAAAAAAGAAATTTCCCTCCCCGGCGACCGTGTCGAAAGAAGAGATAAAAACCGTCTACCTGATGTTCAAGGATCAGCTGGGTGGAAAACCTCTCGATCAGGTCTCTTCCTCCATTGAGGAATTGATCCGTGCAAAAAAGAGGGAGGAAGAAACCAAACAGTTCATTGCACAGCTCTATACTTCAGCCAAGATAGAAATCGACCAGATCCGGCTCCAGAAGATCACTTCCACTCCCCCCGAATCGAATACCGAGGAAGAAATGAAAAAGGCCCTCGCGAGTGGCAAGCCCATTCTCATTGATTTCGGGGCCAACTCCTGCCTCCCCTGCCGTCAGTTGAGGCCGATTCTCAAAGAGGTCGCCAAAGACTTCTCCGGAAAGGCTGAAATTCTTGTGATCGATGTGTATAAGTATCAAAAGCTGGCAACAGAATATAAAATTCAAGCCCTTCCCACCCTGGTCTTCTTCGATAACAAAGGTAAAGAAGTCTTTCGGCAACCCGGGGTCATGACTAAAGACCAGATCGCCGCAAAACTGAAAGAGTTTGGCGCCGGCAGTTAATTCGATTGCGGAATGCAGAATCGCAACTATAACTGGTTCATCTATCTTTCCCTGGCAATTACCCTTCTACTACTCAATTCTTCTCCAGGCCATGGGAGTGAAGTCTTCTTTACTCTCATCTATTCTTCAAACGCCCTGTCAGAGGTGGAGCCCTGCGGAACCTGCCCTGAATCAGGGAATGCCGGCGGGCTGGCAAGAAGAGCTCACTATATCAAAACGATCAAAGAGGAGAGCAAGGATCTTCTCGTTCTTGACGGAGGAGATGCACTGATCGCGACTTTCTTCAGCCGTGAGAGCGAAAGAGAAAAAGCCCGGAAAAGGGCGGAGTTCGTATTAAGTATCTATGAAAAGATGGGATACGATGTGATGAATATCGGAGATACCGATCTTGGATTAGGGATAGAATATCTGAAGACCCTTCAAAAGAAAACAAAGATCCCGTTCATTTCCGCCAATCTCAAAGATATTAAAACAGGGAAGACCATCTTCAAACCCTACCTCATTAGAGAAATAAAGGGAATAAAAGTAGGGATCCTTGGTCTTTTGACTCCGGATCTCTCCATTCCTGTTCGCAAGGAAATGAAGACAGCTTTTGTCGAGGACCCTGTGAAGGTTGCCATGGATATGAAAAAAGGTCCTCTGTCAGGTTGTGATCACATCATTGCCCTTGCTCACCTGAATCCCTTTGAGATCGAGTCTCTTGTTAAAGAGACTCCGAAAATATCGGTCATTATTGGAGGAAACGACCGCTATTTCATGCTCCCTAAATATTTTCAGAATACCCTTTATGTTCAAACGGATGCCTTTGGTCTTCATATCGGGAGATTGAACTTAAAACTGTTTAAAGGAGGAAATTATAGTTACAAACATTCTCTGGTCCTGATGCACCCTGAAATGAAATCCGATCCCGAAATCCAGGATTTAATTGATTCATCCAGAGACCAGCTCAAACGGCCGCTGCCTTAATCCAACCTAACCCTTATAACTCCCCCTTCCCCCTCTTAAGGTAAGTCGCTGCGACTCGAAACCGAGAGGGGGAAGATGGATGGGGGCGTTAGATGGGGAGGTAGGGAGGGGTTATGGAAAGAAAAGGAAGTTAGAAAGGAGGAAGATGATGATCTCGAAAACGAAGATATTTGGCACCCAATCTTGACCTTATACCCTAAAGGCTCGGGAAGCCTTTGGCGTCAATGCAATCTTCCTGGACGTCGGAGACAAAGCAAAACTTGAAGAGATGTTGAAATATTCGAAAGGGAAAAGACAAATACCGGTCGTTGTTGAAGGGGACAAGGTGACCATCGGTTTTGGCGGATCCTGAGGAGTCTAAAAACCGGCGGTTTGCCGGTCTAATCTCCGTAATCTAAACTAATCTTAGTCATCAGGTATAATTCATAAATTTTTATAAGAGGATTATACCAGGAGGAAAACATGAGCTTCTGGAATCTTAATACATTAAAACTGGGGGAGTTCCGGCCTGGTATCTGGAGCAAAATCGAATCCGGAAAAAATTTGACGATGGCCGTCATGGAAATTACCCCTGGAAAAGAAGGGATGGCCCACGAGCATCCCTTTGACCAGTGCGGCATAGTTGTAGAAGGTGAAATTGAGATGTCTGTGGGCGAAGAGAAAAAACTCCTTAAAGCGATGGAAACCTACTTCATCCCCGCCGGAACAAACCACAACTGGAAGACGTTCACCTCCTCGGCAAAGATTTTAGACGTGGTGGCGAAACAGGGTTAAAGAATATGATTCTCTTCAGATTAATCCAATTTCTTTTTATTATCCCTAACGAGACAACACGAAAAACCATGGACGACACGGACGCTGGGCGAGATCTGATCCTCTGCAAAGATGCGGACGATATGTTTAAGAAGTTGGGTATCTGATAATTGCTCCCAGCCTATACTCGTCAGATCTAGAGGGGCCACCACCTTACTCCTCCATTTTTGAAGGAACATGTGGCCACCCAGATCTTTTCATGTAATCGAAACTTTTTTTCTTACTACTTAAACATCCCCCTAAATTATTTTTGATTTTTCATATCTAATTTGGTAGATTAGGGTCAAATCATCCCCCCGCAATGAAGGAGATGCGAAAGCATCTCCTCTTACCCATAGAAAAGTATTAATCCGGCAATTTGGTATTCGACAATGGTAAACCAATACGATTGGCCTCCGTTAACCTTTTCTAATACTTTATTACTCATGTAGGTTGTACGATGAGTAAGAAACTTTCCTATGAAAGGTATCATTGGTTCCACGGACAGATAAAACATAGGACATCCTTTGGGGGAGGTATGGGTGATATAGTACACCTAAAAATCCAGCGTAGACCCGATAAGGAGATCATCTAATGGAGACAAGCATAGCAGTTTTCAAGGGAAAGGGAATCAGGAAGACTCTTCACAACAACGAGTGGTGGTTTTCAATCATTGATGTTATCGAAGCCCTTACGGGAAGCGAGAGACCTCGAAAGTATTGGAGCGACTTAAAAAAGAAACTTCTCGAGGAGGGATTCGAGGAGTTGTCCGAAAAAATCGGACAACTGAAATTGCAATCCAGTGACGGAAAATTCTACGCAACTGACTGTGCCAATACCGAAACCATGTTTCGCATCATTCAATCCGTTCCCTCTCCTAAAGCAGAACCCTTCAAACGGTGGCTGGCGAAGGTTGGCTACGAACGGGTACAAGAGATCGAAGACCCTGAGCTGGGAACAAAGAGGACCCGTGCTCTCTATAAGGCGAAAGGCTACTCGGATGACTGGATCGAAAAGCGGATTCGCGGTATTGCGATCAGAGAAGAACTTACGGATGAATGGAAAAAGAGAGAAGTAAAACGTGAAAGAGAGTATGCAATTCTTACTGCCGAAATCGCAAAGGCTGCTTTTGGCGTAACACCAACGGAGCACAAGAAAATAAAAGGCCTTAAACGGGAAAATCTCCGGGATCACATGACCGATCTTGAGTTGATTTTCTCGATGCTGGGTGAAGCAGCTACGACCGAGATAACGCGAGTCGACGATGCGAAGGGATTTCAGGAAAGCAGGCATGCTGCACGCAAAGGAGGAGAGGTCGCCGGTAAAGCAAGAAAAGACCTTGAACAAAAAACCCGTAAGCGGGTCGTCTCGCGTGAGAACTACCTCACAACTCCCCAGGGAATAAAGAAGATAGAAAGGAAGTGATGTCGGAATGACCGAACCGATTCTTCCGCCACATTTCAAAATCGCCAAAACAAAAAAAGGCGGCGAGGATCTATCTTTGGGAATTTAACCATGAAGAAAGAATTCTACGCCCATTCAAAAGAAGGAGAACCACCCGAGAACTGGCACCGCCTGGAGGCCATCTGTGTATTTTCCGCCCTCTTTATATGGCTTCATGTCGCGCCCCACGTGGGCGCGTGGATTGAAACATGTGCCCTCCTACCAGCTTATCGTAGCTGTCCCGTCGCGCCCCACATGGACGCGGGCGAAAAGGTTGACTTAATTTTTCAGCCAACCCACACGGTTCATCCAGGGAATTATAAGATTGTCACTACTGGAGAGAGGTGGTGGCTTGGGCTTTGAGGACTTCCTCTTTCAAGAGGGACCAGATATCTCTGAAGAGGGCTTCATAGATTGAAGTGGACATCAGTTCAGTGGACCGGGGCCTCCGCAGCGGGTTCTGAATGATCTCCTTGATCCGGCCCGGCCTTGCGGTCATCACCACGATGCGGTCGCTTAAGAGAATGGCCTCCTCAATGCTGTGGGTGATATAGACCACGGTCTTCTTCGTCTTCTCCCAGATCCCAATCAATTCCTCGGAGAGCAGATACTTGGTTTGTGCATCAAGGGAGGCAAAGGGTTCGTCCATGAGAAGGATTTCAGGATCATTGGCAATGGCGCGGGCAAGGTTGACGCGCTGCCTCATCCCTCCTGATAGTTCATGGGGAAAACGGTCCTCGAAGCCGTGGAGGTGCACCATATCGATCAATCGTTCCAGCGTCTCCTTCTGAACAGGCGATGGAACCTTCCTGATCTCCAGACCAAAGAGGATATTCTTTCTCACCGACCGCCAGGGAAAAAGGGCATTCTCCTGCCAGACCATTGAAGTCGCTGGCCGATCCGTTGAGGTTCGTTCGATCCGGATTCGGCCTTCCGTAGGTCGGCCGAATCCTGCAATCAGGCGAATGAGGGTCGTCTTTCCACAGCCGCTGGGTCCAACTAAAGTGACAAATTCGCGGTCCCCGACCACAAGGTTGACCTCCTGGAGGGCACAAACCTCCTGAAGGGTCCGGGGGTCCCGATAGACCATGGAAAGATCTTCTATGAAGATGGGCATGGGTGATCAGATTATTAATGAACCCGTTATTGAAAAGAAATATTAAGAAAATCTCCCCTCCCCCTCTTTGCCAAAGAGGGGAAAAACCTCTCTTTTGCAAAGGGAGGGAAGGGAGGGATTAAAGTGTTGACGTCTGGACAATTATGAGCCAATTTTATCGTTACTTTGAAACGAGAGATTGAGCATCAACTTTCCCGATTTTTTTGAGCGCATCCTCCAGCAGGGTGAGGTCCATAATTTTTCTGTAGTCAATCTTCTCCTTGATATACTTCCGCTCTAAGTACCAATCCTGCTGCATCTCCAGCGAATCTAAGAAAATGATTCCATTCGGATCCACATACGACCAGGTGAAGGTTTCAAGAAGGTCTTTGGGCATCTGGGTGAACTTCGAGGCCAGATCGAGAACCTTTGCCCGTTCCCCCTTCCCTTTTGCAGCACGAAGGTACTCGCGTACCCCCTTGAAGGTTGCAGCCAGGAAATCGACCCCTTTCTGCCGATCGCTCTTCAGGAGATTTTCAGAGAAGAAAAGCATGGTGAATTGGATCTGGAACGGGAGCGCCGAATAATCGAGAAGATACTCCGCAAATCCCTCCTGCACAGCCCTCACTCCAAAAGGCTGGATGAAGAAGGCCGCATCCACGCCACCGGATTTCAGCGCGGCGATGGAATCAGAGAACTTGGCAATCTCCACAATCTTGACGTCTTCCAGACGCAGCCCAACCGTTCGAAGGGCGGCATCAAAGGTTTGTGTGCGGATCATCGCATTAAAAGAGACCCGGCGCCCCTTGAGATCTTTGAGCGTCCTGACCTCACCTTTATCATAGAGGTCCTTTCGAACCAGGATGCCATTGAGATGAGTGCCAAACCATTTTGGACTGGAATGGCTATAGCCGCAGGCAATCCGGCTTCCGAATCCAGCGACAGCCATATTGACGAACCCCGCTGAATTTCCAGCCATCAACACATCAATCTGTCCGGAGGCTAAGGCAGGGAGCTGGTCTCTAGGGCTGGGAAGGTCTATGATCTGAATATCCAGCCCTACCTCTTTATAAAATCCCATCTCCTTGGCCACCATCAGGGGCGTAATCTCTAAACCCACTGCCCCCGCTACCTTCACCATTTTCAGCTCGGCTGCTCCTGCGCTCGAAACAGTGAGGATAAAAAAGAAGAGAACAAAGAACAAACCTACTTGAAGTCTCTTTCTCATCTCTTTCCGACCATCCATCTTTTCCTCCTTTCTCATCGAATGCCCTGAATATCCCGGCTCCAGGGCATTGTCTTCCTGGACACCCACTCCAGGCAGGTCGTCACTAAAATACTTAAGGCTCCTAATAGCGTGAGGCCGGCAAAGATGCCGGTCATATCCATCATGTTTCCTCTTACTCCTAAAAAATATCCAAGCCCCTTGTCTCCGAAAATCATCTCCGTCACCACCGTGGATAGAAACGCAATGCCCATGCCCAGACGAACACCTGCAAAGATCATGGGAAGCGCTCCCGGTAAAATGACCTTTTTAAAGATCTGCATCGTTTTGGCCCCGAGATCCTGAGCGGCCATGACCAAAATCGGATCCACCTGTCGCACACCCGCAATCGTATTGATCAGGACCACATAAAAGACGGCCATGGCAATGATGACCAACCGTGACATCTCTCCAATCCCGAGGTAGACAATGATCAGCGGAAGCAGAGCAACCTTGGGCAGAGGATAGGTTGCCGCGATGAAGGGATTGATCGCTTCATATATTCTTTTTGACCAGCCCGCAGGGATTCCCAGACTCAATCCGATTAGAGCGCCCCAGAAAAAACCATGAAAAATTCGGCCCAGTGTGACAGTTCCATGGAGAAGCAGCTCTCCGGAGCCGATCGTTTCAATCAGAGTTTTCATCACAGACAAAGGGGAAGGAAGAAAAAAGGGATTGACCAGTTTGAGGGAGACCATGGCCTGCCAGAGAAGAAGAAATCCGATAACCGTCACCACGGAATAAGGGCTTACTTTCAGTCGCTTCCTAAACATGGCTGTCCCCTTATGATCATTCCGGAGTTGAGTGTCGGCCTGTGATTTTGGCAAAGAGTTTTTTCTCAATGAATCGAGGTCTTAATGGAAGGGGCAAGGCCAGATGGATGCATTGCTCAGGGCAATCCATCACGCACGCCCCGCAATGAAAACATTCATCCGGGCGAAACACACGCGGAACATTGGAATTTCGGACCAGCTTAAAAACATCTTCGGGACAGGATTCTATGCAAAGCTTACAACCCGTGCAGAGAGAACTGTCAATTGTAACAGGCATAGCCATTCCTCACGTGGAGCCCCACGGACATAGCTTGTGGCACAATTCATAACGTCCGAGAGGGGCGACATCCCGGCAAAAGCCAGAGTGGCCTTCTGCTGTCGGGGTTAAATGTACCGGTATTCAATGGGTCGATGCTCAATCTGAATCTGATCCCCGATTTGTCGGATAAGAATCCATTTCTTCCATTCCGGAGGATCCCACTGAGGGTGATCCACCCGAAAATGGAGATGATAGTGGCTGCTCGCCCGACGTTCTAATGCTGCTGTCAGGCAGGCCCTGGCGATCGTCGCCAGATTTTCAACTTCAAGGCACCGCATCACCTCATGAGCATGAGGCGCAGCCATTCTCCATTCTTCAACCAGTTCCTGCAACCGGTATAATCCGATCTGAAGCCCCTCCTCAGACCGAATGTCCCCCATATAGGAAGACATCAGTTTCTGTAAAGCCAGGTTCGCCTCAGGCCATTGATCCTTTCCTTTCGGCCTGTGCTTTTTAATTCGCAGCAATATGGGGTCTGTTAAATCTGCGAACCGATCCTGGGCTGAGACACGTTTTGCATGTCGAGCGGCATTTCCCCCTGCCCTCCAACCTAATGTGATGGCTCCGGGTCCGGCTCCCCAGGGTAATCCTGCGATCACTTCGCCGGCAGCGAACAGGCCTGAAAGGGTGGTCTGACATTGTCCATCCACAAATAGCCCGCTTCCTCCGCTCACCCGACGTTCATAAACATCATCTTCCATCAAGTGGGTTCTAAAATCTTTGCCATGCTCTTTCATCCATTCGAGAAGAATCCAGCATCCCCCTTCTTGCCGAAGCCCCCATTCAACGAACTCGACTTCTTCGGATGAAAGGACGGTTGTATCGCGGAACACCGGCAAACGGATCTTTCCTTCTTGGACTCTTGCCCGGGTCCAGCCCGCTGTAAAAGCAGGCCAGCGATAGTAAGACTCGCCCGGAAAAGGATAATCAAGCGCAATCCCCTGGGCATCTACAGTCTTGGCCGGCCAGTAAGTTCCTGACCCTGCCCTCTGGAGATTCTTGGGACCCCGAATGGCATTGGTCCCTTCCATGTTCGCGAGAGCGGCTCCAGCCCGAAGTGCTATAGCCAGTCCATCGCCTGTCGAGGAGGGAGGATAGTAGGTATTCATCAGGACTCCCGTAATATTCATGAAGAGCCTGAAACAGGCGCCTGTGGTTAAGACAACGCTCTTTGTCTTAATGAGGGTGAGTGAACCATCGCGGGTATTCATACCAATGGCGCCTGCCACCTGTCCATTTCGAACCAGGAGGTCAACCACCATGGTTCGATTCAACACAGGTATTTTCTGACGATGAAGTTCTTTTGTGAGTTTGGGTTTGATGTCGCGGCCTCCCATATAGAGGGCGCTTCGAACCTTATGGAGTTGTGGGAAAAGATAATATTGCCCATCCTTCTTATAGAATTCGATTCCCATCTTTTCGAGGTCTTTGACACGATCAAATCCCTCGGAAGCCATAGCATAGATCAGATCCTGATTGACAAAACCGAAGGCAAGCTCTGTGTGATCCCGGACAAGGTCTTCCGCCGCCCATTTGGAAAGCCCCGGAACAATGACGCCTCCAAAATGGTCGTTACCCGTTCCTGCGCCTCCGCTCCGGCGGACATTGGCCTTTTCCACAACAAGCACTTTGGCGCCTTCTTGATGGGCATGAAGGGCAGCCATGCAACCGGCCAATCCTCCGCCGATCACTAAAACATCCGTCTCTTTAACCTGCTTGAATTCCTTTGGGCTCATGGAAAATGTGTTGAAAAATTAAAAGGTAGGCTTCGGTTATGGATAACAGACTTCCGCTTCTTTTGTCAACCGGATGAAGGACAATGAATCTGCCTCCTCAATACTTGATGGATAAGGGCGGCTAAAAAGCAACCAAAACTAAAACTTCTGCTATAAATGCGATCGCATTTATAGCAGAAGTTGGGAAACGCGGAAGGGATGAGACTTTCAGAAGTGGCGTGGGATCCTGACGCCTCATTAATAAATGTTACCGGAGAGAAATGAAGAGAGAGGTATCGTGACCAAAGGTTTTTGAGAACGTAAGATTCTAAAAATGGTATTCATCTTGTCTTCCATCACTTTCCTTAGCTTAAAAGGG
>VGRY01000072.1 GCA_016875195.1 Deltaproteobacteria bacterium | reverse complement strand
GAAACCTCAGCCGGGCCTGCGGGAGCAATTTGCCATAAACGGCTTCGATCTGGTGAGGGAGAGATTGAATGCCTGAAAGACTAACGGCAAAATAAGGATCGTAACAATAGGCTAAGCGAATACGGTTGGACTCGATGAGGAGGCGTAATTCGTCACCTGCAACTTGGATTTTCTCCCCCGGTTCCTGAGGAATTTCTTTCAAGAGCCTTTCAAGTTCGTCAAGAGTGAGAACAACCTCTTCTAACCTTCCCTCGGAAGTTCGAACCCGTAAAAGCATTGCACTACTTAAGGGTTCAACGGCCTCCACAGTTACCGGCGTTGCAAAGTAACCCGGTATTTTGATTTTTCTCCCGATCAAAACCAGATATTTCTCGTTCATATTTTATACGATTTAACGTGACATGCTGGTGTTTCGTTACAAGTTCATGTGTTTTCGCCTTTCAATTTTTCTCGGGCGCTTTCCTCAAACAATACTCTGCAAATATTTTCCAAACAACACAACGCCTTTATCAAAAGATAGGGTTCAACTATGCAATATATTTTGTTTCCATACTTCACTTCCCCTTCCACACTCGTGGGCGTTGCATCTTGACCCATTCGTCAATCTCTTCTCGTTTAAATCTCCATTGCGCACCTATTTTGGAGGCAGGTAGTTTGCCCTGTTGGGCCATTTTGTAAATCATATCCATGCTTAATTGAAGGTACTTGGCTACATCTCTAACCGTCATCCAGCTCTCTACCATGGTCAATCCTCTTTTCCAGAGTTTCTTAGCGTATCGGAGCAAATCTTATTATTTTTCAGAGTTAAAGTCAAAGGATTTTTCTATTCGACTTAATGATTTTTGGCTCGTATATCTCGTATATAATGATTTCGGATCGCACTAAACGATTCCCTGCTATCTCACATTCATTGGACGCTTTCTAATAAGTATTCTACAAGCCTTAAAACTCTTAATCTTTTTGAGATGTTAAAGAATATAAGGCTTTCTATACCACAATCGTTATTTTCTCTGATTAAAGAACATGTCTTTTCAACTCCTCCTCTCCCACATCCTCAACCATCTCCATTACAAACTCCAATGCTTTCCTCACATTCTTGTATTCTCTTCGGAGAGTCGAGTCTACGACTTCTAATGCCTCCACCTTTTCCGTAAGCTGCCGGTTTTCTTCCAGCATGTTGCTTCCTGAAATAAATTCAGGATAAGTTTGAAAGACCATCCGTTCCTGAAACAAGTTTAGGACAAAATTTGGTATATAGCTGGCACTGGTTCATCTTGGGTGCCCAGTAGGTTGTTTAGATTCAATCTCATTGACTTATTCTTTATAACTTATTATCATTTTCATACATTTAGAGCTTTCTTTCTCCTTTTCAAAAAAGAGAAGAGAAAATGATTTCTTAGACCCTGGTCCCGGACAACCCATTAGCATTCATTCAACAGTGTGTCAGGGAACGAAAGATAATGAGGAAATTTTTATGAAATGCCATGTATGCGGGTCTAATATGAGATCAATTGTTACAAATCTTCCCTTCAAGGTGAACGAAACAACCATTGTCATCTTGAAGGATTTACCAGTGCTTCAGTGCAAGAACTGCAGTGAATATTTGTTAAACGACCCGATAATGAAACGCGTGGATGAAATCCTTGAAAAGGTTGACACATCAGCGGAATTAGAGGTTATCAAGTACGCTGCATAAAATTTTTAATTCGCAGTATATTTAATAAGCTAAGAAAAAATCATATCACAATTTTTTTATAGTCCAAAAAAAAGGGGTTACAGATTCTGTAACCCCTTGATGGTTTTGGTAGCGGGGGGTAGATTTGAACTACCGACCTTCGGGTTATGAGCCCGACGAGCTACCGGACTGCTCCACCCCGCGATCTGTGTTAAGACTAATCCATTCGATAAAAATTGTCAAGTTATTCGCACCCTTTTCGCACCCTTTCTTGACCCATTCGACTTCATAAAACCCTATACTCAAAGGTCAACCGAAGAAGTGTCGCTCTGGGTCAACCCTGAGCCTTTGGATTTAGAGAATTGGCCGAACTCACTTTAGGGACCTCTAATAATCCCGATTTCGTCTACCTAAAATAATGTTTTTAATTTAATGGAAAGCCGATGGGTTGACATCCCATCCCCTCTTTCTTAGAATACATTGAACATGAAAAAAACCATCCAGCTCTATATTCTGAAAGAAATCCTCCCGATCTTTCTTATCGCTTTGATGACCTTCACCGTCATCCTCCTCATGGACAAGATTCTTAAACTGATCGAACTGATTGTTACGGGGGGAGTGCGACTTTCACAAATTTCCATGCTTCTTCTCTTCATCTCCCCTTCTTTCCTCATCTTTACCATTCCAATGGCGTTCCTCTTGGCCACCTTACTTTCTTTCGGAAGACTCTCCGGTGACAGTGAAATTACTGCATTTAAGGCTTCGGGGATAAGCCTCTACCAGCTCTATCTTCCAGTACTTCTTTTTTCCATCGTTGCTTATCTGTTGACCACCTTTCTGGTCATCTACGGGCTTCCCTGGGGAAACCGAGGGTTTAAGGCAACCCTTTATCTTATGGCACAATCAAAGGGGGATATTGAAATCAAAGAGAGGGTTTTCAACGACGTCTTTGATGGATTTGTGATCTATGTTGATAAAGTCCCCCTCCAGGGCAAGAAGATGGAAGGGATTCTCATCTACGATGAAAGAGATAAGGAAAAAGTGAATACAATCTTTGCCCGGGAAGGTTTTCTCGCCAACAACCCTCAGTCCCAGGAGGTTGTCCTTCGGCTCATTGACGGAGATATCCACCGGTTTGAGTCCCGCACCAATATCTATCAAAAGATGCAATTCAACACCTACGATCTTAGGCTCGAACTTGCTAAAACGTTCGCTTCACTGGGAAGGAAATTGAAAGATCATGAGATGTCGATTGACGATATTAAAGAGAAAATGGAGATGAGAAAAGCCGTAGGAGCGGATATCACATCTCAGGAAGTCGAACTCCATAAGCGGTATGCCATCCCTTTTTCCTGTCTGGTCTTCGGTCTTCTTGGAGTCCCGCTGGGAATTCAACCCCGTCGTTCAGGAAGGTCATACGGGTTTGTCCTCAGCCTTCTCCTTTTCCTTTCCTATTATATCTCCCTCACTGCGTCTGAAATCCTAGCCATCAGAAAGACGATCCCTCCGTTATTATCAGGATGGGCGCCCAACCTGCTATTCGGAGCTTTTGGGATGTATCTCCTCATCAAGACCTCCAGGGAGCATCCCTTTAAACCCCTGGTATGGATCACAGAGGCATTTGACTTCATGCTGAGAAAATGGAAAGGGCTTTTTGAAGATGTTTGAAAGTTACTGGGTTTTGAACCGTTATGTCACTCGCGAATATCTGAAGATCTTCTTTCTCAGTTTGAGCGGATTAATCTTCATCTATGTGGTCGTCCTCTTCTTTCAGAGGGTGGACACCTTCATCAAACATCAGGCTTCTTTTATTCTCATCTTTGAATACCTTCTCTACAAGGTCCCCGAAGTCATCTTTCAATGGACCCTTCCCTATGCCGTTTTACTTTCCGTCCTTCTCACGTTAGGAACCTTGTCTCGCCACAGTGAGATTACCGCCATGAAGGCGGGGGGGGTTAGCCTCTATCGAATTACAATCCCCCTCTTTATCATCGCCCTGCTCGTCAGTGTTATCTCGTTCTTGGGAAATGAGTATCTTGTCCCCTTGACCAACCAGGCGACCCGGCATCTTCTTTCGGTTAAGGTGCGGAAAGAACAGCAGACCAGCTCCTTTAAAAATTATAAGCTCTGGTATCATGGCGACCGCGGCATCTTCAATATCCAACTGTTAGATACGGAAAAGAAGGTATTGAAGGGAGTCACCCTGTATCAATTCGATGACCAGTTTCGTTGCACTCAGAGAATTGATGCTCGTGAGGCCAAATGGATCGATGGGAAATGGAAATTCTACCAAGGGGCTACACGGGAGTTTGGAGAGGGAGGAGGCATGCGAACACTTCCCTTTTCGGAACTCGAGCTTTCCCTTAAGGAAGATTGGGAATCTTTTCAGAGGATCGAACGTAAAGCAGGAGAGATGAGTTACGCCGAACTCAGCAACTATATCCAGAAGATTAAGGCCTCTGGATATGATTCCACCCGATATCTGGCTGAACTTTATTCAAAACTTTCTTTTCCTTTTTTAAACCTGATCATGGTCCTGATCGGCATTCCGTTTGCCCTGAAGACCGGCCGGTCAGGGGGGATCGCATTGAGTATCGGACTCAGCGTCATGATCGGATTTGCCTATGGGGTAACCTTTTATGTCTTCCTCTCCTTCGGAAAATCAGGAGTTCTTCCTCCCCTTCTCGCTGCCTGGACTCCTACCGTGCTCTTCGGCCTCGCCGGAATCTTCACATTGATGAACATCAGACAATAATCTTAGACAACAAACACGAAACTCGAAATCCTAAACTCTAAACAAACTCAAATAGTTAAAACACAAAACTCAAAACAGTACAATTTTAAAAATATTCAATTCCTTTTGAGTTTTTTACTTTGAGTTTGTTTAGGATTTTGTGTTTGGCGTTTAGAGTTTGAACATCTGAGGATTCACCCTTTCTGGAAAACTCGCCAAAAATCTGAGTTTCCATTTTGCACCGATAAAGGTCGAGGGTTAGGGATTGGCGAGCTTGTTGAAGAAGGCGTTGATCTCGCGAAAGGTGTCGGTCAGGATGAGAATCCCGATGGCGATGAGAAAGATCCCGCTGATGAGTGTAACCCACCTCATATACCGTTTGATCTTATCAAAAGCCGAGAGAAAAGAATTGAAAGCCAGAGAGGAAAGGAAAAAAGGGATTCCAAGTCCTAAGGAATAGACGCCCAAGAGCAGAATACCCGTAGTGAAGTTTTTAGCGGTGCTTGCATAGATGAGAATGGTAGAGAGGATGGGGCCGATGCAGGGAGTCCATCCTGCTGCAAAGACCAACCCCACGAGAAAAGAACCCAGATAGCCCAAGGGTTTTTTTCGCATCTCAAATCGCCTCTCCATCTGGAGAAAGGGAATATTGATGATACCGGTAAATTGAATGCCGAGAATGATGATGAGCACTCCCCCGATTTTCATGATCCAGGTTTGATATTCGATAAGGACCTGCCCCAGATAAGAGGCAGAGGCACCCATCAGGATGAATACGGTTGAAAACCCCGTTATGAATAGAATTGAATGTAATATAGTCGCCCAACGGATCTTCGATTTGGCTTTTTCATCGGTCAGATCTTGAAACGAGACTCCAGTGATGTAGGTGATATAGGAAGGGACTAACGGCAGGACACAGGGCGAGACAAAGGAAAGAAGTCCCGCGGTAAAAGCGATCAGAGTTGAAACATCCTGTTGTGGGTTCATAAAAGATTAGCATAGTTATACAATGATTACGGAGAAAAAGCTACTGATTGGTTTTATATTCGTTGACAATGGGGAAGCACAATGGTAAATTTTTATCAAAATGATTCAGGAGGTTGAATATGGCGATTCTTGAAGTCACCATTGTTCCTATCGGGACCGGAGGGACAAGCGTCAGCGCTTATGTGGCAGAGTGTGTAAAGGTTTTAAAAAAAGAGAAGAAGATCAAACACGAACTCACTTCCATGGGGTCCAATCTTGAAGGTGATCTGAAGGACCTGATACGCGTGGTGATGAAAATGCACGAGGTCCCCTTTAGAAAGGGAGCCAAACGAGTTTCAACCCTGGTTAGAATTGATGACCGTCGGGATAAGAAAGGAACGTTGGAAGGAAAGAAAAAAGCCGTCCAACGGAAGTTGGGAGTTCGGAGTTAGGAGTTCGGAGTCTACAAGAAGTTCATCTTAGAACATCAATGAACTACCCCGCCGCAAGCAGCGGGGTATCACCTTCTCTTCTTTCCCGTCATTCCGTGCTTGACACGGAATCCAGGCGGGTTTTCTGGATACCGGTCGTTGCGACTCGAAACCGAGCTTTCGCCGGTATGACGAATTCACTACAAGCAGTGGGGAATATAACCCCAAGGGATTTAAAAAACAGGAGGTCATCATGAAGATCAAATGGTACGGCCATGCAGCCTTTTTAATCACCTCTGAGAAAGGAACAAAGATCATCCTCGATCCTTATGAACCCGGAGCCTTCGGGGGACAGCTTGCTTATGACAAGATCAATGACCAGGCGGATATTGCACTCACCAGCCATGACCACGCTGACCACAATGATACGAAAAGCCTTCCAGGTTCGCCACAGGTGGTCAAGGGTAGCGGTACAAAGACAGTCAAGGGAATCTCCATCAAAGGAATTCCGACCTATCACGATCCTTCTAAGGGAAGTGAACGGGGAGCCAATACCATCTTTAACCTTCAGGTCGACGGCATGCAGGTCTGCCATTTAGGGGACCTTGGTCATATCCTGAGTGACAAAGAGGTCGCAGAGATCGGACCGGTGGACATCCTCCTCATCCCTGTGGGAGGTTATTTCACAATCGACGCAAAAGAGGCAACCCGCGTAGCGGAGCAGGTAAAACCGAAGGTTCTCATCCCCATGCATTTCAAGACAGAGAAATGCGGGTTCCCCATTGCACCGGTTGAAGACTTTGTCAAGGGGAAACCTACTCTGAAACGAGCCGGGACCAGCGAGTGCGCCTTTGACAAAGCCTCACTTCCGCAGAAAATGGAGATTATCGTCTTGGAGCATGCTCTGTGATCTTAGGCTAAGGTTAAGGCGAGGAGGCCGGTTTTGGTTAAGTCAAAAGGTCAAGTGATTTAAAACGAGTCACGTGCCCCTAAGACTAATCTGGCATCCTTACCTTTGCCATTACCGTAATCCAATGTTTTAGTTAATTAAACCCTATGGATAAACCACGATTGAATCTTCTGATCAGTGCAGAAGAGATTGCGTCGATCATCAGAAAATTAGCGGACCAAATTTCCCGCGATTATGAGGGAAAGGAGCTCATCCTGGTCTGTATCCTGAAGGGCGCCTTCATGTTTCTTTCAGACCTGATCCGCCATCTCCGGATTCCAGTGAAGGTCGATTTCGTCAGGCTCGCCAGTTACGGGACCGGCACAAAGAGCTCCGGACTGGTTGAAATCACCAAAGATATTGAAACCCCCATTGCAGGGAAAGACGTGCTTATTATCGAAGATATCGTCGACAGTGGCCGGACCCTTGTCTTTTTGAAAGAACGGTTGTCACTTTCAAACCCTCGCTCTGTAAAGATTTGTGCCTTGCTGGATAAAAAGGCTCGTCGAGAAGTTGAAATTGATGCGGATTATCTCGGAAAAGAGATCGAAAATGTCTTTATTGTGGGCTACGGAATTGACTTCAATGAAGACTACCGCAACCTTCCTGAGATCTATTATGTCCCATCTTTCGAACAGGAAAAGGGTAAAGATTGAATTGTCGTCACTTTTTAACATGTTAAGATCCACAATCCCCGGACTCCGTCGGGGCAGGCACCATCCGCCATCCAACCCTGGATGGATCATCCTTCTCTGCATCCTTTCACTTTCTATTCATGGTCCAGCTTTATCCCAGCCCAAGCCTTCTGCCGCTGAAGATTCACGTCTCTTCAAAGAAGGTGAAACCCTTTTTGAAAAAGGAGAGGTTGAAAAAGCCCTGTGGCGATTCAAACAGGTGATCACCGACCATCCCAGGAGTCCACTCCTGAATGAAGCCAGATTCAAGATGGTCGTCTGCTATACCCAGTTAAAAAGACATAAAGAAGCCCTCCGTGTCCTGAACGATCTTCTCTCCACTTCTCTTGCCCCTCCCAGAATGATTCAGGTCTTTACCCTCCTCGGGGACAACTACCTCGAATTTAAAGATCGTTCGAATGCCTTATTATGGTACGGAAAAGGCCTTCTGGTATCGGGACAACCCCACGATGAACTTAAAAGGAAGGTCAGAGCCATCATTGATACATTGGATACAGAAGAGGAATTAAATCAGATTGAGTTGACTTACCGGGGGGCTTATGCTGGAGGGTATGCGAAGTTGAGATTAGCTCAGTTGGCAAAGAGATTAGGATATGACTCCATTGCCAGAAGAATGTTAAACGAGCTTGAAAAAGAATATCCTAAGATGGACTACATCGTCCAGGCAAAAGAAGTTTCTGAATCCATATCTGTTCCTCCCAAATCGAAATATTCAGTCGGCGTTATCCTCCCTTTGAGCGGACCCTATAAACCCTTCGGTGAGAAGGCTCTCGAAGGAATTCGTCTGGCTTTAAAAGATAAAGAATCACGGGAGAAGCTCCCGCTTGTTTCTCTGGTGATTCGTGATTCGAGAGGAAACCCACTGGAGGCTGAAAAAGCGGTTGAGGATCTGGTGAAAACAGAGAAGGTGATTGCCATCATCGGCCCTCTTCTCAGTATGACTGTTGACCGTGCCTCGAGAAAAGCTCAACAGCTCAAGGTACCTCTCATCAGCCTTGCTCAGAAGGAATCCGCATCCTTAAAAGGGGAATTCGTCTTTCAGAATTCACTTACACCGATGGAACAGGTTCAGAGGCTGGTTGCTTTTTCTTTAAAAGAACTGGAACTCCGAACCTATGCTGTTTTTTATTCCAGCTCGCCCTACGGGCTTCATTTCAAAAACATCTTCAATCAGGAAATTGCCAGGATGGGTGGTAAGGTTTTAGGCACTGTCGTCTACCAGGAAGAACAGACCGATTTTCGACAGGAGATCAAAGGTTTTTTTAGGGTAGAGGATATTCATAAACAGGAGGGAACAAAGAAAAAAGAAGAGGAATTTAAACAAGGGCTTTCCGTAGATGGACTTTTCATTCCGGACACCCATGATCGCGTAGGTACAATCCTCTCACAGATGGCTTATTTCGATATCAAAGGGACAACCTTCCTTGGAACGAATGCATGGAATGGCCCTGGGCTCTTTTCTACAGGGGGAAAATCAGCAGAAGGAGCTACTTTTGTGGATGCCTTTTTAAAAGACGACCTGCGGGTGAAGAATTTTGTTGATGAATTCCAAAAAGAGTATAAACGTCCACCAGAAACACTTGAGGCTATCTGTTACGACGGAACAAAATATTTAAAAGAGATCCTCCAATCAAAATCTCCTTCTTCCCCTTCTGAATTGAAGGAAGAACTTCGGAAGTTCCATCCGTTTCAAGGGGTATCAGGTTTAAAAGGATTTAAAGAAGACGGGAAGGCCATTCGAACTCTTTCCATCCTGCGAGTCAAAAACGGCCAGATCGAACTGTTTTCGAAATAAATCAGGATTCAAGGAGTCTAGGGTACAAGGGTTCAAGTGAAATGCTACTAAAATACCTTGAACCCTCGAATCCTTGAACCCTCGACCCCTTTTATTTCAATATGGAACCCCTCCATCCATGGGAAGTCAGTGTAGAAGAGGCCATCCGACTCCAGAATCATTTAAGGTCCCGTCTCATCCTGAAAAACACCTTTTCAAACCTAAAGACCATCGGTGGGGCTGATGTTGCCTATTCAAAAGATGGGAGACACCTCTTTGGAGCAATAGCTGTTCTCTCCTATCCTGAAATGAACCCCATCGATGTGGCTACAGCCCATGGGAAGATTTCATTTCCATATATTCCGGGCCTCTTCAGCTTTCGGGAAGGTCCAGTCCTTGTTGAAGCCTATCAGCAGTTAAGGGTGAAGCCAGAACTATTGATCTTCGAGGGTCATGGCATAGCCCACCCGAGAGGATTTGGACTTGCGTCTCATATGGGTCTCTGGTTCGATCTCCCGTCAATCGGATGTGCCAGAACACCACTTCTGAGCGAGTATGATTCTCCTGATACTTCAAAGGGGAGTTTTACACCGATCTATGTTGAAGGGAGAAGAGTGGGAGGTACACTTAGAACCAAACGAGGAGTGAAACCCGTCTTCGTCTCGCCCGGCCACCGAATCGATCTCGTGAGCAGCATCCGGATCATTCTCACCACTTGTCCTAAATATCGAATCCCAGAACCTTTACGAAAAGCCCATTACCTCTCTATAAAAATGATTCACAAAAATAATTGACATATTTTACAGTTGTGATAGTTTTAAACTTTATTAAAATTTCTTCGGACTTTCCGATTGAAAAGGATATCCTGATTGAAATACCGAATTGAATATTCTCCTGACACGGAAGACCATTTTCGCGTTTTAACAACACACCAGCAAGTGACGGTTCTGGACACAGTGGAAAAACAACTCCAATATCAACCGACTATCGAAACGAGAAATAGAAAACCCATGCGCCCTAACCCAATTGCTCCATGGGAGTTGCGAATTGGTAATCTGCGTGTTTATTATGATATTGAAGATGATCCAGAGTATGTTGTTTATATTCGGGCCATTGGAATCAAAGAAAGGAATAATGTTAAAATTGGGAAAGAGGTGATAAAGTTATGAAAACCGTTGAATTTGCTAAAGCCACTCTACCGCTGTCCGATTACACAAAAAAGGTTAAAAAGGAACCGTTTATCATTACAAAAGAAGGGAAACCTGTAGCAGCTTTGGTAAGCATCACAAATGCTGATATTGAAACCGTTTCTTTGAGCAATCATCCAAAGTTTATCGCCCTGATCGAGCGGTCACGTGCAAGGCAAAAAGCCGAGGGAGGAATTTCCACGGAAGAAATGCGCCGCCGGCTTGAAAAAACCTAATTACTCATACCTTTCCAGATACTTTTCCAGACGGTTCATTCCCTCTATGATGTTCTCCATGGAGTTGGCATAACAGAACCTAAGGTATCCCTCCGCATTTGAGCCGAAATCGATTCCTGGCGCTACACCCACCTTGGCCTCCTGAAGAATGTCAAAGGCAAGTTTATAGGAATTTTTTGAAAACCGTTTGGCATTGGCAAGGATATAGAATGCTCCTGTAGGTTCTACGGTGATGCCAAATCCAAGTTCTTTCAGTCGCTGGATGAGATAGCGGCGCCTCTGATCATAAGTCTCCACCATCTTCCAAATATCCTGTTCAGCTTCCTTCAGCCCAGAGAGCGCTCCCCACTGTGCAAAAGAACTGGCTGAGATAAAAAGGTTCTGTTGTATCTTCTGCATGGGACGGATGAACTCTTTGGGTGCGACCAAATAACCTAATCTCCAACCTGTCATCGCATAGAGTTTTGAAAAACCATTGATGACAAAGGCTCTCTCGGTAAACTCAAGAATAGAATGAGCTTTCCCTTCATAGACCAGCCCATGGTAGATCTCGTCAGAGATGATATAAGGAGAGAGTTGGGCAATTTTCTTCATCCGCTCGGCTGACATGATATTTCCGGTGGGATTTGCAGGAGAATTGATCATGATTCCTTTGACTTTTGGACCCAATTTCTCCTCGATCATTTCAGGGAGATACTGAAATCCTTCCCTCTCAAATACCTCCACAAAAACCGGCACCCCGTCCACAAACCGGATGATATTGGGGTAGCATGGATAATAAGGATTCGAGAGAATAACCTCGTCGCCGAAATCCAGTAAAGCCGAAAAGAGAAGGAGTAGCGCCGGAGAGGTTCCTGAAGCCACCAGAATCTGTTCGGGTGAGATGTTGGCCCGATACTTCTTCCAGTAATCCTCGGCAATAGCCTCCCTTAACTCGATGAGTCCCATGCTATGGGTATAATGCGTTTTTCCATCGCAGATCGCACGATATCCTGCCTCATTAATACATTCCGGAGTATCGAAGTCCGGCTCACCCACCTCAAGATGGATGATATGCTCCCCATCTCGCTCTAATTCCTGAGCCCTCTCTAAAACATCCATCACTATAAAAGGAGGAATCTCTGTTGCCTTCTTGGATATCATGTCGCCCTCCCCCTCACCCCTACCCTCTCCCACGAGGGGAGAGGGAGAGAGTAGGGTTCCTTCCCCGGTTTTGTTTTGGGTTTTGGTAACTGGTATTTATTGGGGATTTGGAATTTGGGATTTGGTGCTTATCTGGACACCATCTCCTCTCTTCACTTTCAGCATCTTCTGTGCATTTCCTTCTCTGACCGATATTTCTAAATAACCCCCGCTCCCGAAGAGAGCGATCGGGACATTTTTATTTCCTTCGTAATACCCTCTTTTTAAACTCTGTATCATCTTCTTTCCTGCACTGATCAGAAACGGCCGATCTTTGATGAAGCGAATGAACTCTTCCTTTTCAATATTGCTGATGAGATTTCCGAAATGATCAATATGAATGACCCTTCCGGTCAATCGATTGCCTCTTATTTCGGGCTGGCCAACATCGAGCCTTTCGCAATCCCCCGCCTTCTTTCCAAAGGCTGGAGGTGCGATCCCCAGGGAGAGATGCCCTGCTACGGGAGCAAAGATGTCCCTGCCATGAAAAGTGGCGCTGATTTCTGGAAGGAAATACTTCTTATCGGTGAGAACAACAATTCGTTCGATTCCATCCTTTTTAGCTGCCGGTTCGAGAAGGCCGTTGTCAGGCCCGATAAAGAAATAATTTTTCGTAACAATAAGGATGGACTTCCTCGCCCTGCCGACCTCCGGATCCACCACGGCCAGATGGACGGTCCCTTCGGGAAAATAAGAGAAGGCATTGGCAAGGAGAAAAGCCCCTCCCACGATATCCTGCGGTTCAACCTGGTGTGTGATGTCAACCACTTTGCAGCGGGGATTGATCCTCAAGATCACTCCCTTCATGGAAGCGACATAATGATCCTTTGTCCCGAAATCGGTAAGCAGTGTAATGATAGGGTGTTTCAACATTACGTTCCTTCCCTCCCTCCTCCCTCTCCCGGCTGAGACTGTGTCGTAATTACTAATTTGTCACCCTGAATTTATTTCAGGGTCTCGTAAGTTCTTGAAATTGCTAGATGCTGAACCAAGTTCAGCATGACATTTTTTCTATTTCCCCGCATTACGACACACCCTCGCTGGGGAGAGGGGAAAGGTGAGGGGGAATTTCAAAAGAAGGAATTCTTGGATTTAAGCATTTTTTTTAAATTCTTTTCAAAAGGTTTTCTCAGAACTCCCTTTTCTGTGATGATACCCTCAATCAGTGAATGGGGCGTAACATCAAAGGCAGGATTGAATGCATTGACCCCTGACGGAGCGATCCGTCTGCCGCCGATATGGGTCACCTCTTCCTTTGGCCTTTCCTCAATGGGAATCTCTTTACCGGAGGCGATAGCGAAATCAATCGTTGAAGTTGGCGCAGCCACATAGAATGGAACATGATGCCATCTCGAAAGAACGGCAACGCCGTAAGTCCCGATCTTATTGGCCGTATCTCCGTTCCGGGCGATCCTGTCCGCTCCGACGATGACGAGGTTGATCTTGCCCTGCGCCATTAAAACCCCTGCCATGCTATCCGTAATCAACGTCGCCGGAATCTTCTCCTGGGCCAGCTCCCAGGCCGTCAGCCTGCAGCCCTGGAGCATGGGCCTGGTCTCATCTACAAAAACATGGAACCGCTTTCCTTCGTCCCGTGCCGCATAGATCACGCCCAGGGCGGTCCCATACCCGGCCGTGGCCAGGGCTCCTGCATTACAATGGGTGAGGATTCTTGCTCCGTTCCTAATGAGCCTCTTCCCATGTTCCCCTATTTTCTTGTTTACCTCGATATCCTCTTTATGAATAAGCAAAGCTTCATCCACCAGTCGCATCCTGGTCTGCTCAACCCCATATGTATTCACTTGTTCTAAAATTCTTCTCATCCTGTTGATGGCCCAGAAGAGGTTGACTGCGGTCGGTCGGGTTTGGCCCATCTGGGTAAAGACGTTTTCTATTTCCTTCCGGAATAACTCTTGACGATGAGTCCGTATCTTTTGAGCGGCCAGTGCAATCCCCATGGCCGCCGCGACACCGATGGCCGGTGCGCCTCTTATTGCCATAGTCCGGATAGCCTTAGCGACCGATAAAGCATCCTTGCATTCAAGATACCGGACTTGACCAGGGAGCTTTCTCTGGTCGAGAATCCTCACACCATCATCTTTCCATTCAATCGTTTTGAATTTCATAAAATACAGGGACCGAGGGTTCCAGGGGGCAAGGGTTCCAGGGCAAATGTTACTTGAACCCTCGAACCCTTGACTCCTTGAATCCTTTTTTCTATCCTTTCAGTTTCTTGCGGAGCAACTCATTCACTAATTTGGGGTTGGCTTTGCCTTTGGTCCCCTTCATCACTTCGCCTACGAGGAAACCAAAGACCTTTTCCTTCCCACTCCGGTAATCTTCGACCAGTTTTGGGTTGGATTGAAGCACTTTATCAATCACTCCGTCGATCTCTCCCGTATCGAGTATCTGGACCCATCCCTTCTCCTTGACGATCGTGGCAGGCCAGTCTCCGGTGCGGTACATCTCTTCAAACACCTCTTTTGCGATCTTCCCGCTGATCGTCCCTTCTTTCATCATATTGAGCATTTCAGCCAGATGTTTTGGGGTGACAAGACAGTGTTCGATTTCCTTTTCATCCCGCTTCATCTCCCTGAGGAGGTCCCCCATCAACCAGTTGCTTACGGTTTTGGGCTCAGGATACAGGCGAACGCAATCCTCAAAATAGTTTGCCATGGCTTTTGTGGAGGTCAGGATCTCAGCATCGTATTCGGGAATCTTATAGTCCTGGATAAACCTCTCCCTCTTCTGGTCAGGCAGTTCAGGGAGACCTTTTCTTATCTCTTCAATCCATTGATCATCTACTTTCAGGGGAACGAGGTCCGGGTCGGGGAAATACCGGTAGTCGTGAGCCTCCTCTTTCCCTCTCATGGATACGGTGATATTCTGATCCGTGTCCCAGAGTCTTGTCTCCTGAACAACTTCCTCCCCTTCTTTCAACACTTCAATCTGACGTTTGATCTCATATTCCAGTGCTTTCTCAACGTGGCGGAAGGAATTCATATTCTTCAACTCTGTCCTTGTCCCGAATTTAGTCTGTCCTACAGGCCGGACCGAGACATTGGCATCGCACCGGAAAGTCCCCTTCTCCATGTCACCCGTGCAAACCTCAAGATACTGGAGAATGGTCCGAAGCCTCCTCAAATACTCTCCTGCTTCCTGTGGCGAACGGATATCAGGTCCGCTCACAATCTCAACAAGCGGGACACCGGTGCGATTGAAATCGACATAACTGAAAGGCGCTTTTTCAGGCGTTTCCCCATGCTTTAACTTACCGGCATCTTCTTCCATATGGATCCGGATCAGACCGATCCGTCTCTTTTCACCTTTAACGGTAAGATCAACAAAACCATGTTCCGCCAGTGGATATTCGTACATAGAGATTTGATAACCTTTTGGAAGGTCGGGATAGAAATAATTCTTCCGTGCGAAAAGGCTATAGGGTGCAATCCGACAGTTTGTGGCCAGGCCTAATTTAATGGCAAATTCCACAGCTTTCCGGTTGATGACCGGAAGAGAACCGGGTTGTCCAGTGCAAACCGGACAGGTTTGGGCATTGGGTTCTTCCCCAAACGCAGTAGAGCATCCACAAAAGATTTTTGATTTGGTCAGGAGCTGCGCATGAACTTCCAGGCCGATAACGGGTTCGTATTCCACAATCTTCTCCAATCGTTAAATTTTCAACTTAAATTATAACAAAGGCCTGTCCTTGTCAAATTGAGAGCTTTGAAAAACTTCTTTTCGCTCTCTGATTGCACAGATTTCAAAAAAATGATTCCACAGATTTTTCTTCATCAATGCATTTCTAATCTGTGTAATCGGTTCCTAATCGGTGTAATCAGAGATTTCTGGGTTTTCTGGAAATCTCAAATTTCAGAATTGACAAAAATAGTGGATTCCTTTACGTTAACCCCTGATGTTTAAGAACATATCCATCCCGATTTCTTACTCATTGATTCAGAGAGGAAAAACCTATCTACTTCTTCATAATGATTACAAAGATACCCTCCTCCAACAGGGAATCGAAGAGATTAATACATTTCTTACGAGAAACGCTCAGGAAATTCGCTATCTGGATGGAAGAACGCCCCATCCCTCCATCCCAATTGGGGATGATAAAAGGATCATTCTTCGGAAGTATTCCCACGGGGGGCTTTTAAGGTTTCTTAATCGAGATCTTTTTCTGTCTGGGGCAAGATCCTTTCAAGAGCTCGATCTAACCGAAGAAGTTCGATCCTCAGGTATTCCTACACTCCAGCCCATCGGAGCAATTCATCAAGTTGTTTTTTGGCCATTCTATCGGGCCTATTTCCTTTCCCTCGAGATTTCTAATGCCAAAGACCTGATCCATTATTTTATGGAAAATAGGTCTACCTATTCCCATGAAAGTCTTCTGCATAAGCGAAAAACGATAAAAGTAGTGGGGCTTCTCATAAGACAATTTCATCAGGCAGGCTTTTACCATAATGATCTCCAGCTTAAAAACCTCCTTGTTGTTGAGGACCGGGTGCTGATCATCGATTTTGACCGGTCCTATCGTAAGCCAAAACTTTCTCGCCGGGAACGGATAAGGAACCTCCTTCGGCTCAACCGATCCGTAGAGAAATCGAAACGGTCTGGCCTGCCCATCACCAGGACAGATCGCTTACGTTTTATGAAGGCTTATGCCGGAGAAGACCTGAAAATTCTGAAAAAAATACAGAAGGCCCTATGGATTCACTCCGCAGGTCTATTTTTTCATCGAATTGGGTGGGCGATAGGAAAAATAGTTCGGAGTTAGGAGTTGAGAGTTCGGAGTAAATGGGATTTTGTTTTCTTCTTGACTACGAACACCGAACTCCGAACTCAAAACTGTTTTAGAAAGTCTCGGATGGGTTGGATAACATGTTTAGTTTGATAGGAGTAGAAGTGGTCTGCTCCCTCGATGATCGCCAATGATTTTGGTTCCTGCAGCTGTTCATACCACTCTTTCAGAAGAGAGGATGGGCAAAAAGCGTCCCGGTCTCCCACAATAATCAGTTTCTTCTTTCTACAGCTTTTAAAAAAATCAAAATCCAACATCTCCAGGGGAGGAGAAACCGCCACCACTCCTGTTACGCTCTCATCTTCAACGGCAACAGGTAGTCCAACCCAAGCCCCAAAGGAGTAACCGAGGAGCAGGATCGGAACACCCGAATGACTTAGTTTTGAACCGAGATATCCGACGGCAGAACGAACATCTTCCTTCTCTCCAACTCCTTCACTGTAAAATCCTCCGCTTTCTCCGACCCCCCTGAAGTTGAAGCGAAGCGCGGCAAACCCTTCCTCCCAGGCTACTCCAAGAGCTTTATTGATAATATGGTTATGCATCTCCCCGCCGTACTGAGGGTGAGGATGACAGAGGACAAGGCCCCCTTTAACAGGAAGGGCCTCTTGAATACTCAGGAGGCCCTCCAGTTGAATCCCTCCAGACTTAATAAAAATCTTCTCTTCCTTCATATCTACTGTAAGTTACACATCTTCTCCTTTTGTCTTCTTTTTTGGTTTCTGCTTATCGGATTCAATCTGGGAGTCTATTTTTTCTCCGACCCACTCCAAAACACTTCTTAAAATCTCTAAAAACCTTACCTCAAACCGTGTGACATCTTCCTTCTCGATCCTCTCATTAAGGTCTTTCAGCCATTCATCCACTTTCGATTTCAACTGTTTCATTAATTGAGAATAATGTGACTCCTGTTCACTTCTTCCCTCCCCTGTATTCTTCTGAGCCCATGCGATTCCTGAACAAACTCCTTCTGTTTTTACGCATCCCGTCTGTTCCAACACAAATGACGGGTTTAAAACCAACCCAAATAGAATGATGAAAAGAACCGGTGAAAGATAAAGGATTTTCTTTCTCATAACGGCCCCTCTTTCAATAAATTTTACATGGCGACTACGTCACCCGCCAAAGATGAAAATATTACTAAGTCCCCTCCCCCTCACCTCCATCCTCTCCCACCAGGGGAGAGGAGATATTCTCAAGGTACGTATAAAGGCGGATGGTGGGCGATGCGGGAGTTGAACCCACGGCCTTTGGTTCCGGAGACCAACGCTCTATCCATCTGAGCTAATCGCCCTTTTGTAAGGTTATCGCATATTTACAACTTTATCAAAATCCGGAGTTTTAGCCTCTGTTGTGAAAATCGTTGTGACTCGATCCAGCACTTTGACGGTATTTTTCATGTGTTCCGGTGTCGGATGTGAATATCTCATGGTCATCTTGATATCTTTGTGACCCATCAGCTCTTTAATCGTTCTCAGGTCTACCCCTGCCATTCCAAGGCGTGATCCGAAGGTATGGCGTAACCCATGAAACGTGAAATTCTCAATCTTTGCGTTCTTTAAAGCTGTCCACCATCCGGTTTTAACGTCCCCGTATGGCTCTTCTTTTTCGGAAAAAACATACTCACTTTTAGAAACCTTTTTAGCACCTTCAAGGGTATCTGTCAATTTCTTATTCATGGGAATCTTCCTAATCTCTCCGTTCTTTGTCTTCTCAACCAGGACATAGCCAGTCTTAACTTGCAAGTTGCATAAAGGGACATGGGTAAACCGCTCTCCAACGCTTCGAATGGCGGTTAATTGGATATCTTAAGGGAATCGCTGGACTTCACCAAAGGTGAATTCCAGTATGGGTTAGAAACGTGAGTGCCCATTGGTCTGAAGGTTCGCCTCGAAGCGTTTCCGAACGGTTCACCCATGTCCCTTTGGTTCAATTTTTTGCACCCATTAAAAGGCACCTTGTCAAGAGAAAAAGTTATCCTGTAACGAGGTAACAGCATTTTTAACTACCTCGAATCGAGAAAGACATGTTATCTGGACAAGCCCCGAGGTTGCCATCTGCACCAT